>NZ_JAQWTM010000098.1 GCF_029242675.1 Flavobacterium sp. | reverse complement strand
AATTTTATTCAAAAAGCCCTTTCTTTTTATAATGAAATGAATCCACAAGGTTTCAACTTATTCAAAAAAGTGTTGCCCACTGGTGCACCTTCTCTTAACTTAGAAAAGATGATTGATGATCGCGTGCAAACGAACATTGATATCATCAGTAAAAATTTCTCGCACATAGTAACCAATGCATTACTTTTTATTGATGTATTAGCATTTAGACAGTATCTACTTCATGGAACTATTCCAGAAAAGTATTTAAAAAAAATTGAAGAAACAGTGCTCAGTATCGTTTCGCTTGCCTTGAAAACCAAATCACAAAAAACCAAATACGATGATTTGTTAATTAAACTTTTTGAAGCATCTGCGCGCTATAGTAAATTCTCTAAAGTAAGTGTTCTGCATTTAGAAGAGTTGCCATTAGCTTATTTTCAATCTGATTTAGAAAAATACTACATTATAGATATGGCTGGTATGGCCATGTGGAGCGATGGAAAAATTGAAAATGAAGAAGCCTACTTTTTACATAAACTTGCTGAAATAATTGGCGTTAGCGATTCTTTTGTGGTAAAAAGCATTACTGATACCAATGATTTCATCAATACACATAAAAAACAGATTCCGTATTTCAATTATAGCAACCCAGTAAAGCATTTTTACGACCAAACAACGCAATCAGTCATAACGCTAGTGAGTCGCAATAAAAACCGATTGGTTAAGGAAATCATGCAAAGCAAAGAATTAGTGGTGCTCCTAGCCTCTTCAACTCGTAGAGATTTAGATGAAAAAGAAAAAAAGAAAGTAAAAAAGCAGTTGTTGGATATTTGTAAAACCATCCCTTCTTTGACGATCTTCCTGCTGCCAGGAGGAAGTTTACTGTTGCCTATTTTGATAAAATTTATACCTACACTACTACCTTCAGCGTTCAATGAGAACTTAGAAGATCAATAAGTAGTAATCCACGAGAATTTTTCTTGAATAATCGCTTCTTTCTCCTTTTGCAAAAATTCCAAAAAAGCCTGCCCTACTGGGCTCAATTTTTTTCCTTTAAGCCAAACCAAACGCCAATTAGTTGTCAATGGCAATCCAGAGCTGGAGATGATCTTTAACTGTTGATTATCTAATTCATTTTTTAATCCGATGAGCGGCATAATCGAAATTCCCAATCCTGCTATAACGGCTTGCTTAACCGCTTCATTGGATGTTAATTGTATTGCCATTTTCGACTGAATTTTCTTTTGGTTGATGTACCCTTCCATTGCCATACGTGTAGCTGAACCAATTTCTCGAAATAATAAAGGTGTATTGTACCATAAATCAGGTATAGCTTTGTCATAGTTCGTTTCTGAATTATAGTTGCCTATTAACACTAGTTTGTTTTCTAACAAAACCTCACTTTCGATCGCTAAATCTTTGGGAAGAACAGAAACTAAGGCAAAATCAACTTCATTATTCTTTAATGCTTTAATCACTTTTGTTTTATTGTTCACGTCCATTTCCAACTCGACCGAAGTATTCCTTTTCAAAAAATCAGACAAAAAATAGGGAATAACATATTTACCGGTCGATACCACAGCTAGTTTCAAACGACCAGAAAGTTGCCCTTTAAAAGCCATTGTTTTGTAATTAATGGCATTTACTTCGTTTAAAATTGTACTAGCCGCAACTGCAATTTCCTTACCAAAATCAGTTACATATAACTGTCTTCCAATGATTTCAGTCAAAGGAATCTCAAATTGATCCTGAAAGTTCTTAAGCTGTATCGATACTGCGGGTTGCGTAAGATGTAACTCTTCGGCCGCTCTGGTAATACTTTTAGTTTGTGTTATTTTTAAAAAAACATGCAGTTGGTGAAGCGTATAATTCATAAAAATATTTTATATATATCATTACAAATATAAATAAAAATATATGAATACAAATAAGCAACTTTGTCCTATCCGTTTTGGACAACTAAGTAATTCAAATTAAAAGGAGTTTACTTAATGAAATATCCAGAATCTAATAATCAGTAAATCAAATAAATAAAAAATTGATTCTAGTGCTAAATTCACATAAAACTATGAATAAGACAACATTTTTACAAGCCTTTCAAAAAGCAAAATTTGCGTTGGGATTTTCCCTATTAATTATAGGATTATTTCTCGCAATCACAGATAATTCAGTACTAAACAATGGAATACTAGGAGCGGGCATCCTACTAGCTGTTAGCCAAACTAAAAACTAAATAAAAAATGCAAGATTTAAAAGAATTTAAATTAATAGACGGCTTGTTTACAGCCGAAGAGGCTACTCAAGTACTAACTGCTTTAATTAATTACAAAATAGATTACCACAATCGAGAGGATTTTAGCAACCACATCCGTTTTAATAAAAACCCGGAGCATTCTAATAAAAGAATTGCACAACTTGTAGAATCTAAAGATTTACTTCAATCGCTATTGAATAAAGCCATTGACGGAAAGTTAAATTTTAAAATTGACGGTACAATAAAAATCACTGTTGAAGCCTAAGACATGTTTGCCAATAGAAAACTATTTATAGCTACAAAGCACCAAAAAGAAAACGTTATTAAACCCTTGCTTGAGCAAAACATGGGTGTAGAATGTTTTACTTTACCCGACTTTGAAACTGATAATTTAGGAACATTCTCTGGCGAAATTAGAAGGGAAAATGATCCGCTTACCACTGTAAGAACAAAATGTGATCAAGGAAGAGCCTATTCTAATTGTGATTTGGTTATTGCTAATGAAGGTTCTTTTGGTGGCCATCCCTCTTTATTTTTTGCTAATGCAGATGATGAATTGATCATGCTAAAGGATTACAAAAATAATATTGAAATAGTGGCGAGAGAAATTAGTGTGCACACTAATTTAAATGCAGCGATAATAGAAAACGAAGAGCAGTTGCTCGCCTTTGCTAAACAAGTCAATTTTCCATCTCATGCTATTATTTTAAAAGATAGCCCAAGTCGTAAACGATGGGTTTTTAAAGGTATTCAAAATGAAGTGCTGTTACTTCAAAAATTTAGACAATTGAAAGCGACCTACGGATGTGCTTATGCCGAAACTGATATGCGGGCCAGGTACAACCCAACACGTATGCAAGTAATCTCGAAAACAGTTGAAAAATTAATTGAAAAAATTAATAAAAGATGTCCGCATTGTGTTACACCTGGTTTTGATGTTGTAAAAGCAAATAGTGGGTTGCCTTGTGCCAATTGCGCATTTCCTACTCGCTCCATCCTTAGTTGTACTTATAAATGCCAAATATGTAATCATGTAGAAGAGGAATTCTATCCTAAACAAAAAACGGAAGAAGATCCAACCTATTGTGATAATTGTAACCCTTGATTAAATGATTCAAATAGCTACGTCAGTCCAAGACGCAAAAAACATCCTAGAAAGAGAAGAATTAGTCGCAATACCTACAGAAACAGTCTATGGACTAGCTGGTAATATTTACAGCGAAACGGCGATAAAAAAAATATTTGAAACTAAAAAAAGACCTTTTTTCAATCCCCTGATTGTGCATATTGATGATATAAGCAAATTAGATCAAATTGCATGTGAAGTACCTGAAAAAGCAACCATTCTAGCAAATGCGTTTTGGCCAGGATCATTAACATTAGTTTTAAAAAAAAAAGCTACAATTCCGGATAGCATCACAGCTGGTAAAAACACTGTGGCTGTACGCGTACCCAATCATCCATTAACACTTGAACTACTCAAATCCCTCGACTTCCCGCTGGCTGCTCCAAGCGCCAATCCGTTTGGATCTATAAGTCCAACTACTGCCAAGCACGTAGCGGACTACTTTTCCTCTACTCTAGAAATGGTTTTAGATGGTGGATCGTGTGCTAATGGTGTCGAATCTACTATTATAGGTTTTGAGAATGGTGAACCTATTTTGTATCGCTTAGGTGCCATTGCTTTAGAGGAAATTGAAGCAATTGTTGGACCCGTAGCAATAGCAAATAAAAATGATAAAACTCCTGAAGCACCTGGAATGCTATCTAAACATTATGCTCCAAAAACAAAAATTATTTTATCAACCAACTTAGCAGCAAGTATCAACGATTATCCCAATGCCAAAATTGGAATTATTAGTTTCACTAATCAAAATGTACCCAGCACGATAACAGCAATAGAAATCCTATCAGAAAAGGGAGATTTAAAAGAAGCAACCACTAACCTGTACGCAGCTATGCACAGGCTGGATACCTTAAATTTAGATTTGATTATCGCTTCTTATTTCCCCAACAATCAATTAGGAAACACAATTAACGACCGCTTATTACGCGCAACAAAAAATTAACAAAATGAACTTAAATCTACTTTTAGATAATTTAACTAATCCTGCCCTACTTTTTTTTCTCCTAGGTATTATTGCCGTTCGCTTGAAAAGCGACCTTGAAATCCCACCCAATTCTTCAAAATTTATAGCACTGTATTTATTATTCTCGATCGGTTTTAAAGGGGGACAAGAATTAGCCCACAGTCATTTTAATTTAGAAATCCTTTGGTCAGTGCTGTTTGGAATTGGAATTGCAACAGCCATTCCTTTTTACTCCTATTTTATATTACGTCGAAAATTTAATAGTTACGACTCGGGCGCTATTGCAGCTGCTTATGGTTCAGTGAGTGCAGTGACTTTTGTAACTGCTGCTAGTTTTTTAGAAATACAAAACCAAGAATTTAGCGGACATATGGTTGCCGTAATGGCTTTAATGGAAGCACCTGCGATCATTATTGGAGTAATATTAATCCGTTTATTTAACAAACAGCAAGAGCCTAAAACAGCTATATCTTCATTAGTAAAACATTCATTTACCAATGGTAGTGTTTTACTTATTTTGGGGAGTTTAGTTATTGGCTTTTTAGCAAGTGACGAACAAGCGATGGGTATAAAACCTTTTACAACAGATATGTTCAAGGGATTCTTAGCAATCTTTTTACTAGATATGGGAATTGTCAGCGGACGTAAACTTCAGGATTTTATTAAAAGTGGTTGGTTTGCAGTGCTCTTTGCAATTGCAATCCCGTTGATTAACGGTTGTATTGTTGCCGCTGGTAGTCACTTTATAACTGATTCGGTAGGAAACCGATTTATATTTGCCATTTTAGCTGCGAGTGCTTCGTATATTGCTGTTCCGGCTGCCTTGAAAATAGCAGTTCCTAAAGCTAATCCTGGTTTGTATTTACCAATGGCATTGGCAATTACGTTTCCGTTTAATATAACTTTAGGAATGCCTATTTATTATTCTATTATCTTAAATACAGTGGTTTAGAATTTCAATTGGTACACTTCATCTAAATCAGCATTAGAACTCATGTTTACTGCTAAATCAGTAACATAACCTGAATTTAAACCGTAAACCCAGCCATGAACTGTTAAGTCTTGACCATTTCTCCACGCACCTTGCACAATAGAGGTTTTGGATAAATCATACACTTGTTCTTTGACATTAATTTCAACAAAACTGTTAAATCGCTCTGTTGGATCTTCGATAGAATTTAAATAATGCTCGTGCAAACGGTAAACATCCTTAATATGTCTGATCCAGTTGTCTATAAGTCCAATAGAGTCATTACCCATAGCGGCTTTTACACCACCACAGCCATAATGTCCGCATACAATTATGTGTTTTACCTTTAGCACGTTTACAGCATAATCTAACACACTTAGCATGTTCATATCCGTATGAACAACCATATTGGCAATGTTACGATGCACAAACACTTCTCCTGATTTGGCTCCTATTATTTCATTAGCTGGAACGCGACTATCCGAACATCCAATCCATAAAAGTGGTGGAGTTTGTCCTACGGCTAAATGCTTAAAGAAATCTTTGTCCAAGGCTAATTGTTTCTCAACCCAAACTTTATTATTATCTAATATTTTTTTATAAAAATCGCTCATAAACTCTTTATTTAATTATATTTTATCTTTATTTACGGTAACCACTTTTCTTTTCAATACGTCGTAATGTTCAAATGAAACTGAATTTTTAAACGGCTCCGTATCATCAATATTGTAGGCATTCTTAAAACCTGTTAACTTAACTTTTATATTCCTTTCCTTAGATTGGATTTTTTTAAAGTCATTAATTAGGTCTAGTACATCATGCGCGATATAAGCTGTTTCACTCGCATTAATAATTACTTTTGAATTGTCAGGAATATCAGTTAAAGTAGCTTTTATTGAAGCTTTATTTAAGAAAGAAACCTCTTGAGCTAAATCAATATGAATGATATCGCCGTCATGATATTCCTCTTTTCTAAAGTTATACGCCCTTTTGGAATTTCCAATTAGAATAAAAATAATGTTAATAACTAAACCTATACCAACTCCTTTTAATAAATCAGTAAGAACAACAAATACAAAAGTAGCAATAAATGGAATAAATTGATAAATTTTATCTTTGTGCCAAAAATGCATTACCGTTTTAGGGTTTGCCAATTTGTATCCAACCATTAAAAGTACAGCTGCTAAAGTAGCGTAAGGTATTTTATTCAAAAGAGTTGGAATTGCCAAAACACTTATCAATAGTAAGAGTCCATGAATTATTGCAGACAGTTTAGATTTGGCTCCAGCCGCATTATTTGCTGAAGTTCGAACTACCACTGAAGTCATTGGCAAACCTCCTAATAAAGCACTTATCATATTACCAATCCCTTGGGCTTTTAATTCTACATTAGTATCGCTAAATCTTTTTTGACTGTCCATTTTGTCAGCAGCTTCAATACACAATAAAGTTTCGATAGATGCTACGATTGCAATAGTAAAACCTACGACCCAAACTTTAGAATCAGTAATTGCTGAAAAGTCGGGTAATACAAAAATTGCTTTTAGCTCATCAAAATTTTGTGGCACTGGTAAACTTACCAGGTGATCTTTACTTACCGCAAAACTGCTGCCTGATTGAATAAAAAACTCATTTAAAAGTACACCTACAATTACAGCGACTAATGCCCCTGGGACCACTTTGAGTTTTTTCAAAAAGGAAATTTTATTCCACAAAATCAAAATAGCTAAGGAAACTGCGGTTATAATTATAGATCCAACTTGAAAATAATCAAAAATAGAAAACAACTCCGTAAAAGTATTTTCACCATTCATTTGGGAAAAAGCTTGATCACCTTCAAAATCGGAATCCAATCCTATAGCGTGTGGAATTTGTTTCAAAATGATAATCAAACCAATACCCGCTAACATTCCTTCGATTACATTGTTCGGAAAGTAATTTGAAATCGTTCCTGCTTTCAAGAATCCTAATGCTAGTTGCACTAATCCGGCTATAAAAACAGCTAAAAGTAAAATATTGAATGCCCCTAAATCAGAAATGGCTGTTAAAATAATGGCTGTTAAACCAGCAGCAGGACCAGAAACACTTAAATGAGACGTGCTCAAATACCCAACTACTATACCACCCACTATTCCAGAAATAATACCTGAAAACAAGGGCGCTCCTGACGCTAAAGCAATCCCTAGACAAAGAGGAAGAGCAACTAAAAAGACAACTAGTCCCGACGCAAAATCGGTTTTGAAGTTTGAAAAAAGATTCGTTTTTTTTGACATAATACTAAAAAAGGTATAAAATTAGCAGCTTACATCAGTCGATGTAGGCTAGATCGTTAAACATTCTAAATACGTGACGTCTTTAAAATTGGGAGGAGGTGAAAAAATATTTCTCAATATCATGTCAAATTTCAATAACCTTTTACAAGGGATTTTTATCGTTTCCTCAAACTTTTGAAGTATACCTAAGGATTCAAAATCAACAATGTAACAAATAGCAACTACCTCTTTTTTTACTTGAACTTCCTCATTTAAATCTAAAAAAATTGCACTATTAGATGATTTCTCTATCAATGTCAAAATAGTTGGCATTGCTAAAAAAGCGATGAAAAGAAATAAAAGTGTACTAGCTAGAATTTTCATTACTAACAAAAATAGGTGTTAAATCCTGCGAAAAACCAATTTTTAGTCTTTTTTTCAAAAAAGAAGCTAAAAAAAATACTATTTACATTGTGAAATCAATAATTACCCACCTCAAAAATCAAGAAACCAGTACGACTTTAACTTGAATTTATAAAGGTGTACAGATGCAAATAACTTAAATTTTCTATGTCTAGAAATCGATAACTGTTTCGTTATCAGTGTCAATAAAACAATTAGCAACACTTCAGTACTACATCAAGAAGCTCCTTTTTAACCAGATCGAAATCAATAAATTACAATTTCGGCAATAACAAATCATCATTAGTTTAGAATATTAAAAATCATTCATACTAAAGCCAACTTTCAAATCTAATTTTGATTAACGGACTTGATTTTTCGAGTGTATTTGAATACAATTTAAGTCTTTTAATGAATTTGTGTTGGGAAAGATTGAATTTAAGCCATAAATTAAATTGATTGTTTTTATATTTGTATCAACAAATACTATAAAATGACAATTACGCAACTTAAATACGTTTTAGCGGTAGCCGAATATAAAAATTTTACGTTGGCCGCAGAAAAATGCTTTGTTACACAACCAACCTTGAGCATGCAAATCCAAAAGATTGAGGAGGAGTTGAGTATTCAAATCTTTGATAGGACAAAAAAACCTATTCAATTGACGGATATTGGACACAAAATAGTAATTCAAGCAAAAAACATAGTCAATGAAGCGGATCGTATTCAAGATATTGTAGAGCAACAAAAAGGATATATTGGTGGCGACTTTAGACTGGGTATCATTCCGACGATCATGCCCACACTACTTCCGATGTTTTTAAATAATTTCATAAAAAAATATCCCAAAGTAAAACTGATTATTGAGGAATTAAATACGGATGAAATAATTACAAAACTTAATAATGGCCATTTGGATGCTGCCATAGCTGCAACGCCTTTAGTTGAAGAAAAAATAAAAGAAATTGTACTGTATTACGAGCCATTTGTAGCCTACATCCCTGAAAATCATCACACTTTTAATAAAAAAGAAATTGAAATTAGCGATCTAAATATAGATGAGATTTTACTACTTCAAGATGGTCATTGCTTTAGAGATGGAATCTTGAATTTATGCAAAAACAGTAATAGTAGCGAAAATAATCATTTCCAAATTGAAAGCGGAAGCTTTGAAACATTAATAAAATTGGCTGATGAGGGTCTTGGAACCACATTATTACCGTATTTAAATACCTTAGATTTAAAAGAATCAGACCAATTAAAACTAAGACAATTTGTCGAGCCTAAACCCGCACGAGAGGTCAGTCTTATTTTTCCAAAAAGTGAGCTAAAGATACAAATTATTGATGCGTTACGATCAACAATTGCCGGAGTAATTAAAGGCGCTATTGTATTCCAAAATGTTCAAATTATAAGTCCATTAAACAAGAAATAAAAAATGGGAATCTAGAATATAGATTCCCATTTTTTATTTCTTGTTCTCTTCGATAACAATTAAAATGCATTGCTTTAGTTCTGGTTTCTCAGCTGAGAAAAATTGGAGCCAATTTTTCAAATGTTCCATCTCATAAGGAAGTAGAATTTTAGCGGCTTTCTTTAATTCCTTATTAAATTTAACAGGATCAAAACTTACTCGTTCTAGCGCCTCTTTAGTATAATTGTATATCATTCTTGACATAGCTAAAAATTTTAAATTGTTAAACACTAATGCTTTGTAAATATATTACAATGTTATCGATATTCAATACAAAAACATCGTTAAAGTGTAAAAAATATCGATAAAGTGCTTATTTGTCAGAAATTTACAAATATTTACATCGTACATAAGCCAAAAAAAAGGATTCTATTAGAATCCTTACTTACTTATGAGTTTACGATTAATAAACATTGCTTTAATTCTGGTTTTTCCATTGTAAAACTAAATAGCCACTCTTTTAATTGTTCCATCTCGTAGGGTAACAAGACGTTTATTGCTTTTTCTAATTCTTTACAAAAAAGTATAGGATCAAAACTAACCCTTTCCAGAATTGATTTTGTATAATCAAACATGACTTTTGACATAATTAATTAAGTTTATATATTGGTCAATCTATTCGTTTTATCATTTGTAAAAATACATTTTTTTGTATCAATACCTTACTATTTAACTTAGATTTTAATTTTTTATTGTGAACAATTGTACTAAAAATTTAGTCTTAATACAATTAAAATACTCACTACGAACACTTTGTAGCTCTAAACATTTCTCTCTTCCCTGGAGGTCCTGCTAATTTTTCAACAGTAAATCCCACTTCAATCATACTGCGCTTTACAACACCTCTAGCGGCATACGTCACTAAAACTCCATTGGGAACTAAGGCATCATACATTTTTTTGAAAATTGCTGTGCTCCACAATTCGGGTTGTACGCGGTAGCCAAAAGCGTCAAAATAGATTAAATCAAAGCGATTTTCATCGACTATTTCGTCAAAAAACTGTTTTCTCTTCGTTAGCGAAAACTGCTGATCGAGTTTTGATCTATTTTCCCACTCTATTTGATGCATTTGGTCAAAAATGGCATTGTTATCTTCAGCATTTAGTTCCGTAACATAATTCATTGACGCCAGCTCCTCAGCACTTATTGGGTAGGCTTCCACACCAACGTAATCAATTACTTGATTAAATTCCTTTCCTTTCAAAAAAGTAATAAATGCATTTAGGCCAGTACCAAATCCTATTTCTAAAATTGAAATACTTTTATTTTTAAATAAGGAAAGCCCATTTTTTATAAACACATGTTCAGCTTCTTGTATGGCTCCGTGTTTTGAATGATAACATTCGTCCCAATCTTTGATATGTATCGTGGTTGAACCGTCTAGGGTTTGTATAATTTCTCTTTTCAAAATATTTTAGCTGAATTAACAATGATTGGTGACGCGCCACCAATTGTAGTAAAACAAAACTACTACAATTAGTTGTTAAAATTACTAAAATCTAGCTATTTCACCAAGGCAATTAGTTTATCCTTCTAATTCAAAAAACGCAATTAAATAACAATTAAATCGACGATTAATATTTTTTTAGTACCTAAATTTGCTCTTTTTTATTTAATTTTACCGCCAATACTACAGTCCTTTTCGTTTCAATCTAATTTTTAGAGTAGTTTCGTTGCTGTAACTCAAAAAAAATATAAAATAACACATTATGAGCACCACTCAATCTATAAAAATAAACGTTGAAAAAGCGGCAACTAGTAAAATTAATGAAGTAGATTTTGAAAATCTAAGTTTCGGATCTGTTTTTACCGATCATATGTTAG
>NZ_JAQWTM010000090.1 GCF_029242675.1 Flavobacterium sp. | reverse complement strand
ACATCGTGACCGCTTTGAGCCAAATAAGATGAAGCTGCTAAAGCAGAGAAACCGGAACCTATTATTGTAATTCTTTTTTTCATTTGTCTAGCAAATATAATTAATCGTTAAACAAATTTTCAATATTTTCTGTTAATTCTTTGATAGAATTATAGACGGTTATCTGCTCTGACAGGCCTTTACGGTCTAAAAACTCGACTAATCTACCGGTTAGCCATAATTCGGTTTTATCGTCTAATAAAGTATCAGTCATCTCTTGAACGTATTCGTTGATAATGCCGCGATCCGGTTGTACCGTGAAAAACGACACGAAAACTATCGATTCGAAATGTTTCTTTAGTTCTTTCAAACTTTCGATTGGCATACTTTCACCTAAGTAGATACTTTTGTACCCGCTAAGCAAAATTTCATAATGCAAATACATTAATCCCAATTCGTGAATTTCGTTCATTGGAAGTGACAACACAAATACTTTTCCTTTTTTAGTGCGTTCCAATTGCTGCAACTTCTCGGAGTTTACCAACAACTTCTGTTTAATTAGGTAACTAACAAAATGTTCATGCGCCGGAGATATGGTATCCGTTTGCCACAATAAGCCTAACTCATTCAATAAAGGAATGAATATTTGATGAAAAATTTCTTTAAAAGACTTTTCTTCAATCAACCAGTTATAAGTGTTTAAAAAAAGTTCCTGATCAAAATTCATCATCGCCATTTTAAACGCACTGATAGCATGACTCTTCGCGTTTTTAGACGTAACGATTTCACGTACTAACGAGGGGATTTTTTCCTCAGGATAGGAAGCAATTTTAGATATTTTATAACCGTATTCGTGCAACAAAGTGATGTTTAACAATTTTTGTAAACTTGCTAAGTCGTACAATCGAATGTTAGTATCTGTTCGCATCGGTTGCAATACATTGTACCTTTTCTCCCAGATGCGAATAGTATGCGCTTTGATCCCTGAAAGGTTTTCAAGATCCTTGATACTAAAGACATTTTTTACATTGTTCATCGTTTTTCCGTATTTGATAAACAAATGTAAAACAAATTATACTGAAAATGGGTAAAATGGGTAAAAATAATTATGTTATGGTAGTGTTACAGCATTAAATTTGTTCAATTTATCAAGGTATAACACTGTTTTTGAGTTATCTATGCTTCGCGCATACATGGGTGTGAACTTAGCGCCGTACACCACTTCATCAAAAGTGTAAGAAGATCTTGTAGCCACTGTGGCACTAAACATATCGTCGAACGTTTTAATAAAAACCAATATTTCGCCGTGGATCGCTTTAAAATCATTTTCTGTTAGTTGATACAAAGGACTTTCTTCAGTAATAGGATGCACTAAGGTCCAACTTAAGGTAAGGGCACTAATCTGAGATAATTCTAACTCCAATTGATAAAATTTATTAGCCAAAACACCATTTTCCATGATACTCATCCCCAAAGTCATTTGCGCTTCGGCATCGGTAAAATTAGTATTCTTAAAGGGAGACAACCTAATCATTAAAGCAGTTCCCTCACCATAAGGAGCAATTAGTGCGTTGTGGGAAAACTTTAAAAAAGCAGTGGGTTTACTGAAACGCCCAAAAAACAAACCGGTGGCGATGGCAAAACTCAATAATCCCATCAAAGCTTCGGCTGCTGACAAAGCACTGGCCAAGAATCCTGTTGGACTAATATGTCCGTATCCCACAGTCGTAAAGGTTTGTGCACTGAAAAAATAAGCTTGACCAAACTTAACCAGTTCACTGTCAGTACTCGTACTACCATCAAGATGTTCAATACCAATAACATAATAAATCGTCCGCCATAACTACTTGAATTCGTTCCTAATCCCGAATTTTTGTCGGCTTTGGCATTCTGATTTATTCTTTCTACGTTCTCCATTACTATTTACTTTTCAGCAGTAAAAATAGTCAAAATGATTATATAAAAGGTGTCGGACTTGCGCTGAAGTAAATAATAGTAAACGAAACTCCAATTGCAATCACATCGCAAGAACATTGCTCGAATTAGTATTAAAAAGAAAAAGACCTACTCCCAACTACCGATCAAAAGCACAACTTAATTTATTTTTGAAATAAATAAAGTTATATTTGAGGAGACAAAAAAAGCAATAGAAATGCCTACTAAAAAATTAATCGACAACCATCCTTATATTAGTTACAGTAAATCAATCGTATCAGACCAAGAGATGCTCGATAAAGCACAGTCTTTTTATGAAAAGATGGACAGACGCCGTTCGGTTCGCGAATTTTCTGATCGCCCGTTTGCTCGCGAGGTAATCGAGAACATCATAAAAACTGCTTCGACGGCGCCCTCTGGAGCACACAAACAACCTTGGACTTTTTGCGTTATCGCTAATCCCGAAATAAAAAAACAAATCAGGATTGCAGCCGAGGAAGAAGAAAAAGCAAGTTACGAATCCAGAATGTCTAACGAATGGTTGGACGATTTAAAACCATTAGGAACTGATTGGCAAAAGCCCTTTTTGGAAATTGCACCTTACCTCATCATTGTTTTTAGACGTATTTACGAATTTGGCGAAGACGGAAAAAAGAAAAATAACTATTACGTGCAAGAAAGTGTAGGTCTTGCAGTAGGATTTTTACTTGCTGCCATACACGATGCCGGATTAGTTTCCTTGACGCACACGCCAAGCCCAATGAATTTCATTACTAAAATACTAGATCGTCCGGAAAACGAAAAGCCATTTTTACTGATTCCTGTTGGCTATCCAGCAAATGAATGTTGGGTTCCTGATTTAGAGAGAAAGAGCCTAGAAGAGGTTTGCGTATTTTATTAACTTTTAACTTTCACAAGACATCACAACTCTAATCCAGACTTAAGAGTATTGGGTTAGTGTTCTAATTATTAAACTTACAACTATATGGCTTCAGGATTTTTTGCATTATTAGATGATATTGCCGCACTTATGGATGACGTAGCAGTGCTAACCAAAGTTGCCACTAAAAAAACGGCGGGAATACTAGGTGATGACTTGGCTGTAAATGCTGAAAAAGCATCTGGTTTTGTATCTTCAAGAGAGATTCCAGTTTTATGGGAGATTACTAAAGGTTCTTTATTGAACAAACTCATCATTTTACCCTTTGCTTTTTTATTGAGTGCATTCGCCCCAATTGCTATAACTATTATTTTAATCCTAGGTGCATTGTACCTTGCTTATGAAGGAGTTGAAAAAATATATGAATATGTAGTTCCCCACGACCACGGAGAAAGCAAAATCACTATGGAACCCTTAACAGAAGAGCAAATTTTACTGGTAGAGAAAGACAAAATTAAATCGGCAATTGTAACCGACTTTATACTTTCGGTAGAAATTGTGATTATTGCACTAGGAGAAGTATTGAGTGAGCCCTTGATCAAACAGATTTTAGTGGTCACTTTTATCGCTATCATAGCAACGGTAGGTGTGTACGGAATTGTAGCCTTAATTGTCAGAATGGATGATGCTGGAACCAAATTACAGATGAAAAAGAGCGGTGTAATTAAAAAAATTGGTGGTGTTCTAATTTTGGCTTTACCAAAAGTAATTAAAGCCTTAGCATTTATTGGAACAATTGCTTTGTTGCTCGTTGCTGGTGGTATTTTTGCGCATAATATTCCCCTCTTTCATCATCTATTTGAAAGTTTACCAGACACCCTAAGAGAATTTATTTTTGGACTAATTGGTGGTGTACTCACTTTAGCGGTTGTACTTTTTGTAAAAAAATATTTAGAAAAGAACTAAAAAATTTAGCTCAGAAGATGATTGTAAGCTAGTTTAAACCAACAATACTAAACCATAATCTAAACAAACCACAATGAAACATCATTTACTTCGGTTGCTAGTACTGCTCCTTTTTCTACCTACTTTTGTTAGAGCACAAACAACTTCAATTGCAGAAAAAACTAAGAACATGACCGCTTACAATGGCTATAAACTTTTTTACTGGGAAGGATCGACCGGTAAAATATGGCTTCAAATTGATGAATTTGATAAAGAATTCTTATACCAAACCTCTTTACCCGCTGGCTTAGGATCCAACGACATTGGACTTGACCGAGGTAAAATTGGCTCTACTGCTATCGTGAAATTTAATAGAGTTGGCAACAAAATTTTAATGATACAACCCAACTATTCCTTCCGAGCGATAACTAATGATGTCGCTGAAAGAAGAGCAGTTGAACAATCCTTTGCGCAATCAACCATCTGGGGATTTAGCGTTGCTGCAGAGACTAAAGGCAGTGTACTTGTAGATATTACCTCCTTCTTGATGCAGGATGCTTTAAAAATAAGTACTGTTTTGCAAAGTAACAATCAAGGAAGTTACTCAATTGATGACAGCCGAACTGCCTTATATCTGGAGCGCACGAAAAACTTCCCTTTAAATACGGAATTCGAAACTACACTAACTTTTGTAAATAAAAGTGGTAAATCTGGCCAATTTGTCAATGAAGTAACTCCAAATAGTGATGCAATCAGTGTACGTATTCATCATTCTTTTGTGCAATTGCCCGATGACAAGTTCGAAACTCGTTTGTACGATGCGCGATCTCCCTTTATCACTAATTCCTACTATGATTACAGCACTCCCATTGGAGAACCACTCCAAAAAAACTTTATCATTCGCCATCGTTTGCAGAAAAAAGATCCAGCAGCGGAGCAAAGTGAAGCCGTAAAACCGATAATTTACTATTTAGATAATGGCGTTCCCGAACCGATACGATCTTACTTACTTGAAGGTGCTAGCTGGTGGAATCAAGCTTTTGAATCCGCTGGATATACCAATGCCTTTCAAGTAAAAATACTACCCGAAGATGCTGACCCAATGGACCTTCGTTATAACATGATTAATTGGGTACATCGATCTACTAGAGGCTGGAGTTATGGTTACTCCGTTGTTGATCCTCGAACTGGAGAAATCCTGAAAGGCAATGTCAGCTTAGGTTCGTTACGTGTTCGACAAGATTATCTTATTGCGCAAGGTTTACTTTCGCCTTTTGAGAACGAAAATGTACCCGCAGATAATAAGATGGCACAAATGGCACTACAACGCCTAAAGCAACTAGCGGCTCACGAGCTTGGACATACTTTAGGAATTATGCACAACTACATTTCCAGTACGCAAAACAGAGCAAGTGTTATGGATTATCCGCCGCCATTAGTAACTATCAATAGTAACGACGAGATTGACCTATCGAATGCTTACACTAACGAAATTGGAGATTGGGATAAAGTTAGTATCCAATACGGTTACCAACAATTTCCAAAAGGCAGTAACGAAGCCGTTGCCTTAAACCAAATTCTTACTGATGCTGCTGCAAAAGGATTAACGTTTATTTCAGATAGAGATGCTCGCGATCCAGGCGGTTTACATCCAAGTGCTCACTTGTGGGATACCGGCAATGATGCCGTAGAAGAGCTAAATAGAGTTATGAAAGTTCGAGCAAAAGCATTGTCAAAATTTGGAATAAACAGCATCAGTAAGGGTACTCCAATGGCGCTACTTGAAGACGTGTTAGTTCCTGTTTATCTATTTCACCGCTATCAAGTTGAAGCTGCCACAAAAGTTATTGGAGGACAATACTATTCGTATGCGGTCAAAGGAGATGGACAGATGATAACAAAAGCTGTTTCCAAGGAGGACCAACTAAAAGCATTGGATGCTGTACTAAACTGTATGGATCCTAAAGCATTAGCACTGCCGCAAAGGATACTTAGTTTGATTCCGCCTCGTCCAGCAAACTACGAGTATACTAATGAACTATTCAATCGAAAAACAGGCTTAGCTTTTGATCCATTGGCAGCCGCTGAAGCCGCTAGCGATATTCCACTATCGTTTTTATTCAATACAAAACGATTGAATAGATTAGTGGAGTATCAAGCTGAAAATAACGGACTAGGAATTGATGAGTTAATTGAAGTGATAACCTCCAAACTTTGGAATCAAAAAAAAGCAGCTGGTTTAGAAGGATTAATCCAACAGCAAAACGAGCAAATGTTACTTACCTACTTACTTGCGGTCTCGGTAAATGACGACGCTTCATTTGCTACAAAGGCTGCGCTTTTAAAAGCAATAGACGACATCAAAAAAAATGCGACAACCCAACTTAAAAGAACCAAAGAGGAAACTCGAAAAGGCTACTTACTGCTAACACTCGAACGAATTAAAGCACCCGAGAAAGCCAAAGCTACTTTACACGAAACAGCTCCTCCAGGATCGCCTATAGGTTGTGAAATCTATTAAATAACAAACTTGCACTGCATTTAAGAATCTAATTTACCGTCCTAACAGATTAAATAAAACTAAAAAAGCCCCGAATGGGGCTTTTTATGATAGTAAATGAATCTTTATTTACTCAAGTACATTTTTCTTCTAGAGTACAATTCGTAGAATTGATCGTCTTTTAAGTCATCAATAAACAAGATGCTTTCTCCGGTTGATTTCATCTCTGGACCTAATGCTTTGTTTACATTATGGAACTTACTAAAAGAGAAAACGGGTTGCTTGATAGCAAATCCTTTCAATTGTGGGTTAAAAGTAAAGTCGGTTACTTTATTGTGTCCTAACATTACTTTAGTCGCATAGTTTACATAAGGTTCTCCGTAGGCTTTCGCAATAAACGGAACCGTACGAGAGGCTCTAGGGTTGGCTTCGATAATATACACTGTATCATCTTTGATAGCAAACTGGATATTGATTAAACCTACTGTTTTTAATCCCAAAGCTATTTTCTTCGTATGGTCTTTTATTTGTTGCATCACGAACTCACCTAAATTAAACGGTGGCAAAGTAGCGTTACTGTCTCCAGAGTGCACTCCGCATGGTTCGATATGTTCCATAATTCCGATAAT
>NZ_JAQWTM010000087.1 GCF_029242675.1 Flavobacterium sp. | reverse complement strand
ACTGGGTGTAATATCCCAATGGGAAGATACTGACTTAAAAGTTTGTGGTCTTTTTAATAAGGGACTATAAATGTATAAAGGAACATGAAAACGGCACAATTTGTCTTTTTGTGCAATAGGTATAAGTCGGTGGTCGCCTGTTATTACAAATATAGTATTCTTAACTTCGGGTCTTTTACTGTAGGAATTGATAAACGTTTTAATAGAGTTATCAGTATACAGTAAGCTAGCAAATATATCTTTGTAAGTGTTAACTTCTTCCTTTGCTACTTTTAGATTTTTGTTTGTATTTAAGATACTGTCTACTTTTTTAAGATATTCTTTTTTTTGCGGAAAATCAAAAGGTTCATGATTGGTAAGTGTCATAATTATATCCAAACGGGGTGTTTTTTTACCGTCCAATTCAGATAATGTTTTTCTGAAAATTTCGCTATCGGGATAACCCCAAGAGAAACCGCCCGAATTGGCTTTTGTTTTTTCGTATCCGGATCCAAATTTGTTGATATCAATAACATTATCGATTCCGTTGTACTCTAGGAAATTTATTTTTCTGTCAAAACTTGAATCATCTCCGCAGTAAAAGGAGGTTGAATAGTCGTTTACTTTTAAAATGCTGACTAAAGAGATATTAGCAGGTAGCGGATTTAATTCCAAAAATCCTTTTTCTCCGTATGGCAAAGAACCAAGTATAGAAGGTAGTGCGCCAAATGTACGGCCTGCGTTGCTTACAAAATTTTCCCAGTATAATGATTTTGGAATAAGTGAATCTAAGTACGGAGTAAATCCGCTATAGTCATTTTTGCCAATAAATTCGTCTCCTAATCCTTCAACAATAATCATAACTATATTTGGTTTCTCTTCATTAATTTGGAAAAATGGTGCTAGGACGTCCGGCGATGATGAAAAGGGTTGAACGAGTGGATACTCTTTTTTGTAAGTTAAATTATTGATATCAAATTCATTTTTTTCAGATTGGTAACGAATGATATCAGATGTAAAAAAAGCTAATCTATTTTGATTGGTTGTATCTGAGAAAGTTGAATTAAAGAATTTTAAGCCAAGAGTTAGTGCGATGATGCATACTGCCGCAACGATAAAAGTTTTGTTTATCGTGATTATGGAGATTTTTTTATGAATAAAAAAGAAAAGAACTGGAAATAAGACAAAAGGAATAAAATAGAAGATAGATAATGATTCCGATGCCGTTACGGTGGTAAACATATCTGAAAAAGAGTAGCCCAAAATATCGGCACCAAGATAGACTAATGTTGTCAGGTGGTACTTTGTTAAGGCGAATTGCGCAAGGACAACCAAACAAAAAATGCATTTAATAAATAGATTTGCCCACTTTTTAGAAAGTAGTGAAAAGATAAAAAACAATGGATAACAAACACAAAAGATGATTAAACTTGTCCATAAATCATTTAATAATTTGAATGAAAGTACTTCCGCAAAATTTGGAATTTTTATTCCATTTGCCATTTTACTGACTATTTCGAAGGTGCTAATGGTCCAAAATGCAAGTAGTAAGGCTAAGTTAAGTTGAAGATAGGAGCTGTTGCTTTTTATTTTTGGTTCAGTATTCATTGGTTTGATGTACGTTTTTTAATTGTTAGACATGCCCTTTCGAGTCATTTCTCCCCATTTTATTTTTTTATTAAAATAATAATCAATATTTCCTTTTATGGCCGCATACAAGATAAAGGGGTGATTGATGAACGGTTCTAAAAAAGCGGTCTTTAGTAATTTTATTCCAATACCTTTTTTCGTGTATTGGTGGTAAGTATGCTCTTCAATTACAATCGTAACAATAGAGAAAAAAACAGTAAATAGATAAGCCATTACCATAAAAGCAATTGCATAATCCCATTTTACGCTATTGTTTACTATCAAAAAACCAAAATAGAATAGTCCTGCTACTTCAATAAGTGGTGCTATTCGCTCAAAAATCAGCCAATAAGGATAACTTACTGTCCCTAATGAATTGTATTTTCGATTAAAGCCTATTTTTTTATGTTTTTTTAA
>NZ_JAQWTM010000080.1 GCF_029242675.1 Flavobacterium sp. | reverse complement strand
TAGAGGGAACCGAATTATTCAGCCTTTTGGAAAATTCTATGGAAGGCGCTTCTCGTAAAATAGCAGAGCTATTGGACAGTAGTCTTTCTTCTGAAACGGAAGCCGGCTCTTCCACTTTGCGGAAAAATGATTTTGATGGTTTTGACATTGGGAAGTTTGTGTGAGCAAACTCCCCAATATCATTTTTAATTAACAATAGCCGCTTAATCAATATTAATTACGTTATCGTTCCCGAACCATCCATTTGCTTTTGCAATTACTTGTGCATCTGGATTATGAAAGAATACGGCTAAATTTTCTTTAGCTCGTGTACAACAAACGTAAAATAATTTTTGAGTTCTTTCTAAGACACTTGGAGTAGCTGTGCCCAAGAACATTTTTTCAAAATTGTAATTATTCCATCCTCCATTATCGAGAATAACTAAGACATTATCAAATTCAGCACCTTTAGTTTTATGTTGCGTAGAAAATGGCGTTTGACCTTCTAAATATTCATACAACTTTTGAAACTCATTAAATTTGACATCTTTTACACGGTTATATAAATATTCGTTCTTCTCCTTAAATACAAGTAATCTGTCATCTATCAAGGAAATACCTTTTTCGTGAGCATCAGTAATAACTTCCTCAATTGTTTTTTCTCCAACATTTATAAGATTATCGATATTCTCTTTCAACAATCTTTTGTTGGCAATACTTCTTATGTGTATTCTGTAATCCGTTACTCTCAAAAATTCATTATACTGCTTGTTTTTATAAAGAGATATACTATTCTGGATTTTGAACAAATGTTTAATCAAATTATCTCTTTTTGACCCTTTCTTGTTTTCATCATCTTTATCTTGTTTTTTATCGTCAGTCAGAGCATCTTTATTCATATAAATTTTCCTTACCTCAGAAAACAGCTTGTCCTTTAATTGATTGTATAATTCTGCCTTTATTGGGTCTGCTAATAAAATATCTTTCTTTAAATTTCTTTGTATGTTTTTCAACTGAAATTTATCGACTACAACATCAAAAGTGTCATTATCATCTATTGTAATTTCCGGTCTATTATTTTTCTTGTTATCCTTTATTTTATTAAGGATATCCGTCTTTAATCCAATGATAGGGTCACTATCGTAAATATCCATTAATTCTCTAAACCCTGCTTTACTAGCTATCAAATTGTGTGTAAGATTGAGTTCTTTTGTTTGCTTCGTATTATTGAAATCCCAACCATAATTTTCCCCTAAGGATTTTTCTACTTTTTCAATATTGCCATCAGTTGAATATAAAAACAACACTGTCCCTTGTTTTACTATACCTTCAACCATATTGGGTGCATTAATATCGATAGAAGGTTCTTGTATAATGCCATCTGTCCGAAGTTTGTTAGCAAGGTTGATAACAAGCTGAGGATTTCTTCTATTCTGTTTCTTTGGAATTTCTTTTACTTTATCTGCATCTTGACCTTTGTATTCATCTAAATTACCAATACCATCTTCATAAATTGATTGCATTGCATCGCCAAAGAAACCAATAATATTCTTCCTTTCGCTTTTCTTGAAATGAGTAAGAAAGATATCTACAACAGCTTTGCTTGTATCTTGGTATTCATCAATAAAGATGAATTGGAATTTATCCTTTACAATACTGCTAAGCTTTGGGTATTTGTCAAAAAGATAGTTTGCAACCAAAAGCAATTCATCGTGAGATATAATACCATCTCTTAACCTGACATATTCCTTGTATTGTATTCCATCTTCTAGACCCTCATAGTAAGTATTAGGAATAGGGTTTTCATCATCAATGGAAATTCTACTAACCTCTTCATCATTAGCCAATGCGATAATAGCTACTTTAAGCTCTTTTTGAAAGTGTTTTATATTATCCCAAAGAAAATCGTGGATTGTAGATACGTTTAGGTTTTTATGATTTACTCTCTCTTCAATTTCTTTAACAGCCGCATTCGTGTAAGTCATACAAGCAACTTTAGCAGTTGGATTTTCTAAAATTGCCTGACGAATTACACTTACTAAAGAATAGGTTTTGCCACTACCAGCTCCACCACTAAGAAGGAAATTTCTACCTGCATCAATTGATTGAAATATTTCTTGTACTTCGAGTTCTAAATTTAATCTTTCTTCAACCATAACAAGCCATTTTTAATGTAAGCCGGAATATTCCAATTACTAAATTTTTCATCACTGTGATATAAAATATCTAAAGCGAAATGAGTTTTCTTTTTAATACAATTATCTGCTAAGACATAGGGACTTTTCGTGTCATCATCAAAATCAGAAGCATTTTTTATTCCTTGAAAAGTAGCTTTATTTCCTTTTACAAATTCTCTATTCAGATGTATAAAAGCATCTTCAAAACTTCTTGCGTGATAAGTATTTTCTTCTTGTTGGTAACATATACAAATTGTAGAACTCCCAACAGTAATTGTTCTATCGCCAACAGCCAGGGCTTTTAAATCGTCCCACGTTACAGCTTTTAGGAAATGATTTATTGCAGAATTGCTTGTTTTGGTACCTTCATTAACAGGACACGCTCCCCAAACATCTTGTTCTTTGTCATTTTTTCCTACGACCTTCATTGCATCAATGTCTGTCAATATCAATGATTTAATACCCAAGAAGTCAATAAACTTCTCAAAGATTTGTGAATATGCACCGACTTCGATAGTTGATATATTTTGAGATAGAAGCGGTAAGAATGTATCCTCGTTTCCTTCCACTTCTAAACGTGCAGCTTCTTCTAAGTCAACTTTTCGCATAAAAGTTGGTATTAAAATCCTTTCTGTATCTCCTTCAATAAGAACAGCCTTATCAGCAAAAAAGATTTCAGCTCTGCTAATTGTTAGGTATTGTTTTAAGAATTGATATTGTTTTGGGTCGGCATCATATTGAGTTCTTAAATCTTTAAGATTTTTCGCAGTTACATTATTCTTTGCTATTGTTTTCAAATATTTTATATCATCGAAATCACTATCTGCAACAATATGTGATGAATGCGTTGTAATTAAGTACTGTAATGTTCTATCTATACCATCATTTCTTTTGATACCCTCTCCAAGTAGTTTTTTTATATTTTTTATAAAGACATACTGCATTTGGGGATGGGTATGAGCTTCCGGTTCTTCTATAATAAGTAAATTAATATCGGCAGGCTTCTTGTCCTTATCTTTTTTGAAATCTTGTACCAAAATTTCAATTTCAAAAATCATACTTATTAGGTTCATATAACCTAAACCGTTGTAATGTTCTGGTAACTTATGGTCATCGTGAGTGTATACTACTGTAGTATTTCCTTCAAGTAATTCTCGATGTTGTAATGTTGAAATAATTGCTATATCAGTATCATTCAACTTAACGCCACCAAAATCTTGTACTTTTTTTATTACGTCTTTAAATAAATCTTTGTAGATGTCGCTTAACGTACTATCTGTTTCTGAAAGCTGGTCTTTAAAATCTTCAGTAGCTTGAGTCTTATCACTACTGTCTTCTTGTTTTTTATAGAGACTTGACGTTTGTTTTGAGAGTGTGTTTTCTTTTTCTTTATTTGTTACATCTCTTCTTGCACTTATGTACTTAAAGTTGATAATATCCTTTAAATTAATGTTTTCACTAACAAGGTCGATTGGCTTAGTTTCAGTAATCTTATTTGCAGTCGTATCGTATTCAAAAGAAAATTTATGAATTTTATAATAAGCTTCTATGTTTTGCTTTAAAAAATCTTTTAGTTCCCGTGGCTTATATTCTTTCTTCTTAGCATTTTTCGCATTTTCACTGGCTGCGAAGATTGCATAGTCAGCTTTTATTTTTAAAAAAGCATCATAACTTACAGTGTATTCAAAACCTAAAACAATATTGTTATTGTCAGGATCTAAATCCATCAATACTCTGCTAACATTAGATAAATCATCAGTATCGTTATATTCAATATAGATTTTCAGTTTAATACCTTTAGGAGAGAATTCATCGGGAACATCAGCCGATTTGATTAAACTTTCTAATTCGTTTTTAAAATCAATATTCAAATCATCATAAGAAAATTTACTTTTTTCATTTATAAATTTATCCAGAACTGACAGAATAGAAGTCTTTCCTGTATTGTTTTTTCCGATAACAAGAGAAAGTTCATTTTCAAGGTCCATTGAAAAAGTCTTCAGTAATCGAAAATTTTCAACTTCTATTTTTTTTATCTTCATAATAGTTGGTTATAGTATTTGATTAGTTTTTATTCTCATCTTTTCTTAATCTTTTTTGCGATATTTTTAAAACTTGTTCTGCTACAGGTTCATTTAGTAGCAATTCAATTATTTTATCTGACAGCCATAAAACCAATAGTTCATTAATATCGGTATTGAAAAATTTTGCAAGTTTTTCAATATGCTTTCTTGGCAACAGCCTTTCCCCGTTTTCTACCTTACTGATAAAAGCATTATCTAACTCCAAAGCTGCGCCAACTTCTCTAAGGAATAAACCTTTACTTTCTCTCAATTCTTTTATGCGTTTTCCAAATGTCATTTTGAATTTATAAGACTTGTCTAAATAAGTCAAATATAGCAAAAATACTTAAAAAAAAAGGATTTAAGTTTCCCAATTATGCCACTCACCGCCAAGTAATTCCACTCACTGCCACATTATTATAAGGCCTCTATTTCTATAACACCTTTGTCACGAAAGCCCGCAAGGTGTGGGAAAGAATAACAATTTAATGTGTTTCAATTATGAAAAAACAGAGAAAAAAAGCTTTGCTGGCAGCGGTAGCAATGCTGTCAGGAATTGGTGCCTTCGCCCAAGGAAATGGTACAGCCGGTATCAACGAAGCAACCCAAATGGTAACGTCTTATTTCGACCCTGCCACACAACTCATCTACGCCATTGGTGCCGTAGTAGGTCTCATCGGAGGTGTTAAAGTGTACAACAAGTTCAGTTCGGGTGATCCTGATACAAGCAAAACGGCGGCTTCGTGGTTCGGTGCGTGTATTTTCCTCATCGTAGCGGCAACCGTCCTTCGTTCATTCTTCCTTTAATCCCTTGCCTTATGAGTAATTATAACATCAATAAGGGTATTGGCAGGACAGTAGAATTTAAAGGATTGAAAGCACAATACCTGTTCATTTTTGCAGGTGGACTGCTTGGTACGCTCATCTTCGTGATGATACTGTATATGGCTGGCGTAAACTCTTACGTCTGCCTGCTACTCGGAACAGGCGGTGCTTCGCTGATTGTATGGCAGACCTTTTCACTGAACAGGAAATACGGCGAACACGGATTAATGAAAGTGGGTGCAAGAAAAAGACATCCCCGTTACATCATCTGTCGCAAGCCAGTACATCGCTATTTAAAGTTTACCACTAAACCCAATGTACGATGATAAATACAGCAAAATCAACAACACTGGAAAGCAAGTTTCCATTATTGGCGGTAGAGAACAATTGTATTCTGTCAAAAGAT
>NZ_JAQWTM010000072.1 GCF_029242675.1 Flavobacterium sp. | reverse complement strand
GACAAAAATATAAAATGTTTTAATGTGCCATTAGTAAATAGGTGCTGTTCTGTGAATAATTACAGATTTGGTAAAATCACCCCCTTTATTTTGAGGGTACATTTGTTTTAAGGTGGTTAAAACTGATAATTATGCCAATGTAGAAAATATGTAATTGCAAGAAGCTTGTTTGATTTAGTGTTAACATAAAAAAACAGAGACATTATGCTAAGCAAATGTCTCTGTTTTAAAATTCATTTAATAATAATGTACTTTCTTATATTATTTTTGGTTGTACTTCTCTTTATAAATATCATTCAGTTTTGATTGATGATTTTCTAAGGTAATTTTTCGACCTTGAATAAAAGCTTCAGATAATTTATTTGTTCTCATGTCTAATGCATCTCCTTCTGAAATAAACAATGTAGCATCTTTGCCTGTTTCT
The DNA here is from genome assembly GCF_029242675.1 of Flavobacterium sp. Lineage (GTDB taxonomy): Bacteria > Bacteroidota > Bacteroidia > Flavobacteriales > Flavobacteriaceae > Flavobacterium. The sequence continues at coordinate 1,155 of NZ_JAQWTM010000072.1, read as the reverse complement.
AGAGTACCACAAAAACTTTCGATACCTAAAATTTTAGCAGTATTAGCAGTTATTAATTGTAAGGCCTGTTCTTTATCTAATCCATAGGCAGCACAAGTACCTGCTAGAAAAGGTAGGTTTCTTGTATTCATACGTTCCATATCACCGCTGTTTTCTAAACCTACTACGATTCCCTTATCCGTTAACATCTTAGCCATTTTATAAGGTAAGTTAACATCTTGGTCATCAAATTCTGGCATGTCATGTACGCGTCTAAGTAAAACTCCAATACCATTTGCTTTCAGCAAATCAGCACATTTGTAAGCTTCAAATCCACCTACAATTACTATTTTTTCTACACCAATTTCTTTTGACATTTTTATAGCATCAATAATTTGAAGTTCATGATCTGCGTGAATAAATAGAGTTTGACTAGCATTGAATAGTCCTTTAGTAGACTCAAATACTAAGTTTCTTTCTTTACTGGCTTCTCCTTGAGATGCTTTTGTACTAATTAAAAAAGACTTAATATCAGCGATTTCTTTTATATAATCTTTATTCAAAGTTGCTCCCGCAGGTTCTGCCCACCAGCCGCCGCTATTATAGATTGATGGAAAGTTTAAATGAATACCATCATTCTCTTTTACGACCCCGTCTTGGTAATTCCATGAATCTAATTGGACCACAGATGAAGTTCCTGAAATAGTTCCGCCTCGAGGTGTAATTTGTGCCATTAAAATTCCGTTAGGTCGCACTGTTTCTATCACTTTCGATTCTGCATTGTAAGCCACTAAGCTTCTAACATTTGGATTCATATCTCCCACTTCGCTCTCATCATCAGAAGATTTTACAGCGTCGATTTCGACCAAACCTAAAGTAGAATTAGCCGCTATAAAGCCAGGATATACATGTTTACCGGTGGCATCTATAGTTTGGTCATAAGCACCATCTACTAATCGAATGGTGGATGCATCTGCAACTAAGGTTAATTTCCCCTCTTTAAAACCTATTGCACTGTTAGGAATTACTTGCCCAGTTCCTAAGTGAGCAGTAGCATTTAATATTAATATAGATTGTGATTGCTTTTTTGCCGGTGCATGCTGAGCAAACATCGAGGCACTAAAAAGCAAGGATAGTATATAGCTGTATTTGTTCATAGTATTTTGCTTTGTTTTA
>NZ_JAQWTM010000058.1 GCF_029242675.1 Flavobacterium sp. | reverse complement strand
AATAAAAAACGATAATTCCACTAAATTCCGCAATAACCACAATCGTGTGTTATGGTATGTAGCGACACGTATGTTAAGCACATAATATTGAACGTTTCTATTATCGATTCCAGTTTATTTCTCCGTCATTTCAATTTTACGCTTTCGATAGTTTTAATACTGTGGAATCAAACTTCATCTAAATCTCGAAAAAACATAAAAGAAAAATCCGCTTTCAAATATCATTGGAGTAGCTCAGTTTTCGATATCGACAACGACTAATTTTACTGTTCTAGGTTATTATTTCCGGCAGCTTACTGTAAACTTTTATAGTAGTTACTTACTTAAAAAGATTAAAATCACATTAGCTGAAGCACGCCCAAAGAGCTATTTACCATAACGTTCTCGCGCCTCTGGCTGCTTGCAACTTATGAATGCGAGTATTTTCGGCTGAACGAAAATACAAATAAAAAACGGTAATTCCACAAAAGTTGCAAGTTGCCAGAGACGTGTGTTAGTGGCTGGCAGAATTACTGTATTCTGTAATTAAGAATGGAGCCATTTGGTCATTATCTATAGGGAATATTGTGTCTTTATTTATTTCAAACTTTAAAGTGTCGATTTCATAGCTTTCATTAGTGTTGAATTTTAGTATAATTTTATTTTTACTGAAGTCAAAAGAACCTCTTTCAATATCTGTTCCAAGTAAAGTTTGTGATGTAAACTTAAATTCATCGTTAGAGTATAAATATAAGTTTTTGCCGTCGACATTTTTTGCTTTCAATATAACTTTTTCTTTTTCCAATAATTTGGTCAACCCAATTATTGGGAAAATTAATAATGGACTTAACAGAATTATTATTTTCAATAGAAAGCTTTGTACATTATTTCTTTTATAAATTAAATAAAAGATAATTAATAAGTCATATAGAAGAGTTAGTGGAATAAGAATGCAAAATAAGATGTTAAGTGAATTTTGACTATAATTAAAACTAACATAACCCAAATAAAATAAAATTGGACTTAGAATAAAAGTTTTATCATAATAATTAGCTTTAAAGACTTTCATTTTTTAGAAACATTTTTTTTTAATCTCAGTTTTTTTTACTGCTTGCCACTAACGTGTCGCGGCTTTGCGAGGTTGCGAACTTCGTAACCCAGTTCTTTCGGCTAAGATAAAATTTCTTTCGAAACGTAAACGTGAATTTACCACTAAATTCGCAATCTCGCAAAACCGCTGTGCTTGTTGCACAACTGCTCAAATATAACAAAAAGGAAACATTAAAAAGCTTTCTTTTTTGTAAATTTAATTATGCAAGGAAGAAAAGAATTTACGCCAAAAATGCTCTATCAAGTACACTTAACGGACTTGATTCCAGGGCATAATTTTTATAGATTATTAGATCAATGTATCGATTTTGGGTTTCTTTATAAAGCTACTGCAAAGTATTATGGAGACGAAGGACAAGAGAGCATTGACCCGGTTGTATTTTTCAAAATCTGTTTAGTTGGTTATTTAAACAATATAAATTCGGACAGGAAACTCATTGAATATTGCTCGAATTGTTTAGATGTTCGTTTGTTCATTCGTTATGACATTGATGAGACTTTGCCCTGGCACAGCACTATTAGTCGCACGCGTGGGTTGTATGGTGAAGAAGTATTTTTAAGTTTATTTAAAGAGGTTTTAAAGCTGTGCGTTTCCAAAGGCATGATTCGAGGCAAACGTCAAGCAGTTGACAGCGTTTTTATCAAAGCCAATGCCTCTATGGATAGTTTGGTGGAGAAAGAAGTACTTCAAGACGCCAGTGCCTTTGTAGATGAATTGGAAGAAAACAGTGAATTTAAGACAACTAGTACTAGAAAGAAATTAGTGGAACAACACCACGAGTGGAAAAAAGAAGCTTATAAGAGCCAACCTAATCCCAACTTCCACATTGATAAAGTAGATGAGCACGGTAATTCCATACGCCCAAGATTTATTTCAAATCACACCCATTATTCACCCACCGATACAGATGCTCGAGTAAGTGTCAAGCCTGGGAAAGCAAGGCAGTTAAACTATTTTGGACAGATTGCTGTAGACGATGCGCATCATGTAATAACTGGTGCCTGTTCTGATTTTGCAGATAAAAGAGATAGCCAGTGTTTGGAGCAAATAGTTGAACTGACACAGGAAAACCTAAAAGAAAACGGCATTGAATTAGAAGAGCTCTTAGCCGATGGAGGTTATAGTAGTGGAGAAGCGTTAGCCTATTTACACAAAAAAAATATAGATGCTTATATCCCCAACTTCGGACAGTACAAACCCGAACGTGAAGGCTTTATTTTCAATAAAGAATTAAATCAATATGAATGCATAAAAGAAGGTTCCAACAAGGCCATTTTAAAATTTAAAGGCGAAAAAACTGATAGTAAAGGGTACACAAAACGTACCTATCGAAGTAGCGAGAGCGATTGTAAAAACTGTCCACTGAGAGAACAATGCTGTGGAAAAAGCACTAAATACAAAAAGATAGACAACAGTATTCATAAAGAACACTACGATAGAATGCACCAAAAACTCACACAAAACCCTAGCTATGCCAAGAAAATGGTACGAGTGAGAAGCAAAACAGTGGAACCCGTAATTGGGACATTGGTGAATTTCACCAATATGAAACGAGTAAACACACGAGGAATCGAGCAAGCCAACAAACACGTCTTGATGGCATCATTGACCTATAATTTGAAGAAATATTTGAAGTTTATTACCAAAAAAACAAAAACAAAAGCTGGAGTAGTAAATGAATTACAAGCAAACGTACCCACTTCTGTAAAAACTGCTTTTTATGACTTAAAAACCGCATTTTTAAGCTCCTCCGTTTTTAAAGACTACAGCTCAATACCAAAAATAAACCTCACTTAAAAATGCTTAAACGAGGTTATTTTTTAGGGATATTTTGAAATTTTACTATTTGAAAGGGGTTGCGCAACAGCTACGGCTGTTAGTGGCTGGTATTATTTCCACTACTAAATTTTCTCAAAATAACGAATTGGATTTGCCATTCCTCTAATTTTCGGCACTTCTTTGTTCATATAAATGTCAAGGATTTCTTTCGCAGTAATTTCTGAACCTTCAAATCCCCATCTTTTTGTTCCTTTATATTCAATATCTTGAACCCATTTTTCTGGTTTAAATATTGCTCTTATTACACCTTTATATTCAGCTAAAACAAACTCTGAATTTTCTGCTCTATTTTTGTCTAAAACCCACCAACCTCTAGTTGCTTCGTAAATATTTGGTCTGTCATAAACTGGATTAGCGCTTTTCTTTTTCCGTTTATTGTCATAAGTTTTATTTATGTTGATAACTAAAACTTTATGTTTTATATCTTCTTTTTTTAATTCTTCACAGTTATAAAGTATTTCACATTCATTAACAGTTTTAATTCCTTGATTAAATGAATTATGTCCTGCGACAATATTTGAAATTTTAGCAACTTCTGCAAAATCTCTAAAAGTTAAAAAGTCAATTAAAACTGATTCAACGATTAACGCTTCTTTTTCTTCTAATCCGTGTTTTACTATGAAGTGTTTTACTTTTAAATTATCTGTTTTAATAGCTCTAATTGTTTCTAATTTTTCACTAACGCTTGGATTGAATATTGCTTCATTAATATGAGAAAAAACACGATTTCCATAACCTTTTCCAACATAGAATATTTTATTATCTCTTGGGTCAATTAAAATATAAACATAAGATTTTAATTCTTCTTGTGTCTTTTGCGAAAATAATTCTGTCATAATTCGTTGTTTTTCAGCGATTTGCGAGATACTTGCCACTAACGGGAAACGCATTGGCGAAGTGGCGGATAAATTGGACGAAAAGTTCAATTTAGCGAGAACGTAGCCGATGTGTTTCCACGGAAGCTAAATTATTAAAAAAAAGCTGAATGTGAAACACATTCGGCGGAATAAAAAGCACAAAAGTTGAAGTTTGCCGTGAAACCCGCCATTTTGCCAATGCGATGTTAACTGCTGCCCGTTTTTCAAAGTTCATTAAAATTGACTAGTTCGTATTCTGGCGAAGTTTCAAAAAATACTTTAAAAAATTCGGTATGAGATGAGCCAAAAAGTATCAATATCCTATCATTTTCAGAAGTTATGTTTTGTGTTATTTTATGCAATATGCGGATATTTCTGCTAACTAAATCTAATGTTAAGTCATCGGCACCTTCTATGTTTTCATTTTTAAATGAAGTTAAAAACATACTATAAAATCCTCTTTGTTGATACTTTTCAGAATTTAGTAGCTTAAAATAATCCAATAATGAATTTTCTAATAAATACTTGTCGTCTAATTCATACCATTTGTGATATTTTGTAAGAGTAGGCGATGTTTTTTCATTAGTTACATTTTTCTTTAAAGATTTGATATAATTTTTTGTGCTATCGTTTTCAAAAAGGTCGTGTGCAATTGTTCTTGAGTCAACTGCATAAATTGTATCTAATTGAAACTTATTGGATAATCGGAATGCAATTTGGTCAATTTCGTCCGCAGTTAGTTTGTATTTTCCTTTTTGATAATTTTTATAGTTTTCCATAAGAACATTGTCCTTATTAAAATCTTCTACAAAAATTTTATTTGGTTTGAATTTAGCGATATAATCAACAAGTTCTAAAACTTCTTTTTGTCGTTTTTCGGATAAAATATTTACTCGATTATTTTCTTCTGTTTTATATTGGTCTTGGTCGAAATATGCAAAATGAAAAGTTCCAACAAGTAAAATTTTTGGTTGTTTTTCATTTTCTATTAAAATGCTGTCAGGATTTATTTGTGCTTTTACTGCATAAGTTGTAAGAGCGAAGAAATAGAAGATTATTAGTTTTAATTTCATTTGTGAATTTTTATTCTGTGCGTTCTTTGTCTTGTCCTGATATAGGTTGACTATTTTTGGTTGTTTACTAATATCAAAAATAGTTGATTGTAGACGTAATATTGATAAGTTTAGAAAAAATCTTTTGAGGGATTTTTTTTCCAAACTTGCCAACATTCCTACGCAACTAAAATAGGGATTTTATTCTTCTTATAAGACTTGTATTTGTGAATTTGATTCACATGAGCAAATCCAGGTGTTTTCATTCCAAGAGAGCAATGTCTGCGCTGGTTATTATAAATTTCAATTGCTTGTTTTACCATTTTTTGTGCTGTTTTTAAGTTTGGAATTGTTTTATTTAGTCCAAATTCCTGTTTTAATATTCCATTAATTCTTTCTGCGACCGCATTTTCGTATGGGCTGGAATTTTGAGTTGTACTAAGAATAATTTTCTTCGATTTGGAAAATTCAGCAAAATCGGGACAGCAATATTGTATTCCTCTATCGGAGTGATGGATTAGATTTTCATTTTTGTAACGTCTGTTTTTAACAGCCATTTCTAAAGCATCTTTGACAAGTTTGACGCGCATATTGGTGTCAATTTTGTATCCCATAATTTTCTTGGAATAAACGTCCGTAACTAAGGCTAAATAAGCATGTTGGGAAGCAAGTTTAATGTAAGTTATATCGCTGACAAAGACCTGTTCTGCGTGTTTAATTTCTAGATCAGCTAATAAGTCTTTTGATTTGTAAAATCCATGTTTAGAGTCTGTTGTAATGTGATATAGTTTTGTTTTTCGGATTAATAAATTGTGATATCTTAAAAAATGAATGAACCTATCTCTACCCATTTTGATATCATTTTTTTTAAAATCATCTTTCAGGTCAAGATATAGTTTTTTGGCTCCATATCGAGCCATTTTTTGGCGAATAGGAGTGATGAGTTTTTTGATTTTTAGAGTCTCTAAATCCTCAATTTTTTGTTTGTTAATTCTTTTGTAATAAGCCTGCGTGCTTATTCCGAAACACCTGGAGAACCATTTGATTTTAAAAGGTTTTTTTTCTTTTTCTCCACTTCTTTTAGCAATGCTTCGGGCAATGACTTTTTTGCAAAATCAAGATTAGTGCTTACTTCAAAATCAGCAATAATCATTTGTTGAAAGTCTTTAATAAATTCCAGTTCTTCGATACGCTCTTTAAGTTTTTTTAGTTCTTGATTCTTGCTCATTGTTTTGGAGTTTTGTTCAAAGGAACGCAATTTTTTCATCCAATATGTTATTGAAGAGCGAGAAATCCCATGCAACTTAGAAGCGTGATTTAGGGAAATCTGACCATTTGAAATTTGGTCAATGATGGAAAGTTTGAGATCAAAACCGATTTTTTTGTACTCAATTTTTGGACAGTGTTCTTTTTTTGTGGGTTTCATAGTTTACTAAAAGTGTTTAATTTTTAGTCAACCTATTTCAGGATTTGTCACTTCTCGGCGGATTCAAGTTTCTAGCGCAATTTCTTTGCGATTAAGTTTTGCCTTATTTTTCCAATTCAGAAAGCAATTTTGATTGTGTTTAGGCTTTCTAAATTCAAAAAATAAAGCTACGATTTATTTTGGATTAACAGTCATTTAAATAAAATTCTGATTCATATATAAACGGCTTATTGTATTTAAAGGCGATTCATATTCAAGTGTTTGTCGTGGCCTTTCATTGATCTGATTTTGGACTTCTTTGAGTTGCTTTTTAGTCACTAAATTAAAGTCTGTTCCTTTAGGGAAATAGTCTCTAATTAGTCCATTTGTATTTTCATTTGTAGGTCTTTCCCAAGGACTATATGGATGAGCAAAATACACTTTAACTTTGCTGTTTTTAGTAAATGTTTTGTGTTGTGCCATTTCGGTTCCATTGTCATAAGTAAGAGAAAGTTTCAAGTTAGTAGGAAGCTTTCTAAATTCACTTTCAAAAGCCTTTCTAACAGCGGTTGAGTCTTTCTTTTTTAGGTGGACAATTATTAGAAAGCGAGTGGTTCTTTCTACAAGTGTTCCAATGGCACTTTCTCTGTTTTTTCCTAGCACTAAGTCGCCTTCCCAATGTCCTGGTATCTCTCGAGTAAGTACTTCGGAAGGTCTTTCATCAATACGAATTGGGTCTTTTATGGTCGTTCTTTTATCAACACCTCTACGTGTGTTTCCACGATATTTTCTCTTCTGCCTAAGTTGTGATATTAGTAGTTTTTCTACCTCTTTTTTTGGTTGAATATAGATGTGATAATAGATACTTTCGTGTGAAATTTGCATTGTTGAATCGAATGGGTAAAATTGTTTTAGAGCGTCCGAAATTTGCTTAGGAGACCAATGTAACTCTAAGCGTGAATGTACAAAATTTTTAAGTTTTGGATTGCTGTTAATTTTGGATATTCCTAATCGTTTATCCATTAGATTATGAACATAATTCACTTCTGCTTTTAGGTTGTTGTAAGGTTCATTTTTAACCCTTTTTAGTTCTCTGGAAATGGTGCTTGGATGAACCGATAGAGTTGTAGCAATTTGTTTGTTATTCTTGCCCAAAGCGATTAGTTTTTCAATCTCAATTCTATGATCACGATTGAGTCTTTTGTAAGCTGTTTTCATACTACAATTTTATACATTTTTGGTTATAAAATTGCGTTAGATTCTTGACTCTGCGCTCGGGTTGCAGTTAACGTTTTGCTGCTTTGAGATGGCTGGAAGTTCGTAACCGCTCAATTTTCGGCTTAACGAAAACTTGATGCGAAACGATAATTCCACTAAATTCCAGCTATATCAA
>NZ_JAQWTM010000019.1 GCF_029242675.1 Flavobacterium sp. | reverse complement strand
CCTACTGGTTTCCCAATGGATGTTTTAGAGCTTATGAAAAGAGAGCCTAAAATTTGTAACTACATTGACATCCCTTTACAACACATATCTGATTCTGTTTTAAAATCCATGCGCCGTGGAACCACACAGGCTAAAACAACACAATTGTTAAAAGATTTTAGAGCTGCAGTTCCAGGTATGGCAATTCGTACGACCTTGATTGTAGGATACCCAGGAGAAACGCAAGAAGATTTTGAGACTTTAAAAGAATTTGTACAAGAAATGAAGTTTGATAGAATGGGTTGTTTTGCCTATTCTCATGAAGAAAACACACACGCTTATTTATTAGAAGATGATGTGCCGGACAACGTAAAACAAGAGCGTGCTAACGAAATCATGGAACTACAATCACAAATTTCTTGGGATTTAAACCAAGAAAAAGTAGGTCAAGTATTCAAATGCATTATTGATCGAAAAGAAGGTGGTCACTTTATAGGTAGAACAGAGTTTGACAGTCCAGATGTGGACAACGAAGTGTTAATTAACGCATCAAAACACTACGTGAAAACAGGCGAATTTGCAATGATAAAAATTATTGAAGCAACAGAATTTGATTTATACGGAGAACCGATTTAATTTTTTGATATCTTTATATTTCATTTTATTAAAACAGTAAAAAATGAAAAAAATACAAGCAACTCTTATTACAGCATTACTTTTATTGATTTCCAACGCAATTACTGCTCAATACAGTAATGGGTACGGAAACGGATATGGCAATGGGTACGGAAATGGAAGAATGAATCAAATGAGTCAGATGAATCAAAATCAGACTCCTTCTAAACCCCGTGAAATACCAATTGAAGAAACGGTAGCCAAAATAATGGTGAATATCAAAAGTGAGTTAGAGCTAGATCAATTACAAGAAATAGCGATTACTAACGTAGTTACGGAGAGTATTAGAGAGCAAGGAATCTTGTTGAAAGCAGAAACTAATCAAGAGCAAAAATCGAAAGAATTACAAGCGCTATCTGAAACTACCAATAGAAAAATTAACGAGTTTTTGAACGAAGATCAAAAACTAAAATACAAAGACTTGATCGCTGCCGGCGCAAGTGGCAAAAAGAAACTCGACAAAAAAAAATCAAGAAAAAAAGATAACTAATGATTCTTTTCCTTGAAAAGATAAAACAAAATATGAATAAATATTATTATTACCTTCTGCTAACTTTAGTTATTGCTTCTTGCGCTTCTAAGCCCCGTAAAGCCAATGAAGCCGAATACGATTCCAAATTAAATACGTTTAGAGAGGTCATTAGTAGTAAAGAGCCAGAGCCTCTACCTATAGTCACTAAAACAATTATTAGTATCGATAGTCTATATACAAAACAACTGTATACTTTTAAAGACTCTATATCTAGAATGAATCCAAGAGATTTGCAAAACGGTATAAAGACGGAATGGGTTGGAACTGTAAATTTTAATTTACGAAAACCAAACTTTATTATCATTCACCATACGGCACAAGACTCTCTTCAACAAACCATTCGAACGTTTTCATTAACCCGAACACAAGTTAGTGCACATTACATTGTTGCTGACAACGGTACAGTGGTTCAAATGCTTAATGACTACCTTAGAGCTTGGCACGCAGGAAAAGGATCCTGGGGACGCGATACTGACATTAACAGTTCGTCGATTGGGATTGAGCTCGATAATAACGGTAATGAACCCTTTTCAGAGGCACAAATTACGAGTTTAATGGCCCTGCTGAGTAAACTTCAAAAACAATATGGAATTCCAGCACAAAACATTATTGGGCATTCAGATATTGCTCCAACTCGCAAGTCTGATCCTAGTGCATTATTTCCATGGAAAACCTTGGCGGAAAATGGTTTTGGGATTTGGGCCGATGACACTTTAGCACCCACTCCAGAAGGCTTTAACCCTGAATTAGCTTTGCGCATCATTGGGTATGACACTAAAAATCTATCTGCTGCTATTAAGGCGTTCAAGTTGCATTATATCCAAAGCGATACTACGCCAACACTTGATGAAAAGACAGTGAATATGATTTACAATATCTACAAAAAAATATAATACAAGTTTATAATAGATTTAAAACGTCCTGTCTTCCTAAAAGTCAGGACGTTTTTCATTTAATATATAGCATCACAAGGACAAAAAAACTGCCAACTTCCTTTACAGAATTTTGACAGTTTAAAAAAAAAAAAAACGGTTCTTGAATATGGGGTAAGTAGCTCCTTCAAAATCACTTAAAATCCATATACCATTGCAAGTGAAACTTGAGAAGCTGATGTAGCTGGTAAAGCAGCCGAATCTACGAATAATACTTTATCCGAATTGCTGTCCAGTCGTAACTCAGGAATAAATGTAAGACCACCGGCTTTTAAATTTGCCGAAAAGGTAAAAGCTGTTAAATCAGTGTTACCCGATCCTAGTTTATACTTAAAGTATTCACCACGAAGCCCTAATGAAAAATTATCATTTACACTGTATCCCGGATATAGCGCAACTCCCGTATATCCTACATTACCATTATTAGAAAAATCAGCGGCATTTAAACCTAATTTAAATTTAGTAGACAATTGAAAATTGGCGGTCAAATCGACAATTGTACCACTAACGGATCCATCCATAAAATTTAAATATGTACTAATATTTTCAGTAGGTGCAAATGATAATTGTGCTCCAAAGGCATTTAATCCTTTAATTGGATCAGCTTTGTAGGAGTTCCATGCATCATTAAAAGCGCCAACCATAATACCCACTTTAACCGAAATTGCATAATTTAATTTCACACCTGCATTTTGAAAAGGTCCGTTTGTAAATAAATAGGAAGTTGAATAATGAAAGTTAGACAGCGGTGAAATTACCTCATAACCTATAAAAGTCCCCATATATCCTGCTGTAAAACTCAATTTATCCGTTGCAGCATAAGTTGCATATAAATTTTGAATGTGAAAAGAATTGAGGTCTGTTCCATCACCATTAGGAATTGATTGAAATTGTCCTCTAGGCCCAAAAGAAATTTCTCCCACGAAAGATGTTTTACCCGTTGTTTTTTTAATGGCGATATCAAGCATCCCCAATGAAATAGAATTTTGATCGGAAGCGAAGCTAGTCTTAATATTTCCTGTTTTAGCGAAATCATACTTGTAATACACATCTGCCGATCCTGTAATCTCTATTGGTTTATCTTGTGCAAAAGCGGCAGTTGTGGTAAAAATCAATCCTAGTAATGTAAGTACTTTTTTCATAATTTATTTAGTTTGGTAGTTAGTTAATTGGTTCGCTATTTTGTGCTGTGATTCGGCTATATTCCAATATTCATCACTAGCACATTATTACATTATATTCATAAAAAAGTAAATATCTATGATTTTAATTTGTTAATTTTAACTTTTAAAGCCTTTAAAAAGACATAAATAGACAAATAAATACTTATTTTTCTGAGACGAATTTATCAACTTTTATCCAAGCTCAATAATTTAAAACTGCTTTTTTACCATTTGACGAGCAGAATTATTGATAACCAAAAAACAGTCTAATAAAATAACTATTCTCTATTTTTGAGAACTAATATTTAAAATATTCTTATCCTAAATTTTAAATAACCCCTATAAAAAATAACAATAAGAGCTTACGAAATCTAATTTACATCTATTTTTTATCAAATTTGGCAATTAAAAACAAAACACCCCTATTAAAAATAGGGGTATTGAGAATAATAATTAAAAAAACTCAATTTATTGCGGGCTATTTTTAAAAGAAGCACAATAAGAGGAAAAGCTTTTGTAAAATGGTACAGCTGTACAGCAATAGTAGGGCACAAAAAAAAGCCCGATAAACTATCGGGCTTTTAAGCGTTTGATTTAAAAATCTAATTAAAAATAAATTACTCCAAAATTTTATCCATTTAGATTAGGACTCTACTTAAAGCGGAATATTACCATGTTTTCTATTAGGTACTACACTCTCTTTATTTTCAAGCATACTAAAGGCTTTTAATAACTTTCGTCTTGTATCCTGAGGCAGTATCACCTCATCGATAAATCCGCGTTGTGCCGCAGTATAAGGATTGGCAAACAAATCAGCATATTCTTTTTCTTTCTCTGCTAGCTTAGCTTCGTGATCATCTGCTTCACTAATTTCTTTCTTGAATATAATTTCAGATGCTCCTTTTGCTCCCATCACAGCGATTTCAGCTGTAGGCCAAGCAAAATTCATGTCGGCACCTATGTGTTT
>NZ_JAQWTM010000380.1 GCF_029242675.1 Flavobacterium sp. | reverse complement strand
GCATTGGTTATAAAGATTAAAAGGCATTGCACATTAGGCAATGCCTTTTTGGGTTATTATTTAGTTTCTGCAACTTTACCACAAGTAAGCATTGATGAACCATAGTAAGGATTTTTAATTTCCTTTTCCTTGCTTAACCAGTATGCTTTTTTCATCGGGCAATATTGATAGTAAACAGGCTGGTTTACTTTATCAGAAGATTTTACCAGTTTCCATATTACGGTTGACACATCGTTAAAAGCGGCTCTTTGCTTTTCAAGGTCATTGCCTGCCTTGTTCAATTTCTCGGTGGCTTTAATAAGCTCTGCTTTTTGCGAAAAATTGTCCTCACTTTTTACCGCTTGATTGAGTGCTGAAATAGCGGTGAACGCTGCTTTGCTATCACTACTTACTAAAGCGTTTTTTACATTGATGTAACTGTTTAACAGGTTGCTTGTATTTTGTGCAAAGGCAGAAAACCCAAACAACATTACGGTTATTGCTATTATTAACTTTTTCATTTTTATCTATTTTAATAATAAATTGCCGATTATTTTATTGAGAAATAGGTTCGGCTTTAAACCCTTTTTTCTTAATAATTGTAACGATTTCGTCTTCGCTGATTCCTTCCGATTTTATCGTAAGGATTTTATCACTATTTGTCGTATCTACGTTCCATTCGCTAATACCATTCGCGTTATCTAAATCTGACTGTACTTTAGCCACACAGTTACCACAGTTAAGGTTTGTCTTGAATTGAAGATTTTTACTTTCCATTGTTTTGAACTTTTAATTGTTTTTGTTTGTACAAAAGTCGGAACATAATATGCTATGTTGTTTGCGATATTCCTTGTTTGATTTATGATATTTACAGATTATGTCTCAAAAATAGTTCCACTTGCATTTTAAAATTGTAAGCGTGATATTAATCTTGATTCTTAAAAGGTTTCAAAAGCACAATAGCCAAAATTACAATTGTGATAGTAAGTAAGCCACCATATAAAAAGTCCGTTCCACGGAATTTTGTGCCTACAAAACCAGCAATAGGGTAAGCTATAGCCCACCAGAGATGTGAAAATGCGAAGTGAGATCCATATACTTTGCCTTGGTCTTGTGGTTCAATATTTTCACCTATCAATGTTTCGGAGGGCATATCTGCCAGTGTTTGCCCAATACCTGCCAAAACCCATAAAAGCATCAATCCTTCAAATGGAACAAAGTTTGCCACACTAATTGTAATACCTATCATCATGGCTCCGCTAATGAGTGAAATGCTTCTTGTTTTTGATTTATCTAAACTTCCCAACAAGAAAGCTGTTATTGCACCACCAACGCCAAAAGCAGCCATAACCCAACCGTAATGTTTATCATCTAAAGCCAAAGATGTTTTAACCAATCCAACTGTATTTACCAAAATCATTGCACCGGCAATGGCAGAAATAAATTCTATGCTCAGGGCAAATCGAATTATCTTATTTCCAAATAAAAGTTTAACGCCTTTTAAAACATTTCTCCATGCTTTGTCATTGGCTGCATTTTCTGCGTTTACACCTTTCTGCAATTCAGAAAATGGAATACTGATAATGAGTAAAATAGCAATTAATAAAGTAATGCCGTTGACAAAAAATATTTGCTGGGCACCCAGCCACACTGTTGTCAATCCGGCCAGTCCCGGGCCAAATACGGAGAGCATCTGAAAAGTAGCCATTGACAAGCCATTGGCTTCCCTGTATTGTTCTTTTTCTACCACTTGCGGAATAATCGCCCGATAAGTTGGCATGAAAAAAGCCGAAAAAATATTCAGAAAGAAAATCAATCCGTAAATCTGCCATTCCTGCGTTACAAAAGGTAATAAACTCACAATAACCATTCTGAAAAACTGAGTGATTAGCAGAATTTTTTTTCTCGGAAATTTATCTGACACCACACCTGCAAAAGGCGAAAAAACAATGTATGCAGTTACCCTCAAAGTAAGTGCCGATGCAAGGATTATTGCCGATTTTTCCGGACTGATTTGATAGGTGAGTAATGCCAAGCCCAGCCACGTAAAAGCATCACCAAAAAGACTGGCTGCCTGTGCAAAATAAAGCTTCCCAAAGGTTTTGTTGCCCAGTGTTTTAAAGGGTTCTGTGATTGATTTAGTAAACTTTGTTTCCATTCAATAATAATTTTTAAAAGTATATCCGATAATTTCATAATTATTCCGTTATCACTTTGGGATGTTTAATTTGTGATAACCGTAATGCCTACACCCAACCAGTAATTTGAAAAATCATCTTTCTGCCCGAATTTTGGATTACCCAATGCCGCCCGATACTGTGCTTTAGCTGTAGCATAAATATCAGGGCTGTTCGTGTTTGAAAAAATCTTGTAAGACATATCAAGACCAGGCTGTAACAGGTATAAATAATTTATTTCTATTTCCTTGGCACGCTTAGCAGAACTAAATCTCGTCCAATATTTTTCTTTTTGGTCGATGTCACCAAGTCTTGCGATAGCCATACCGTTAATAAGACTCATCCCGATTCGCAAGTTATTTTTTTGAACGATGTTATACTGATTAATCCATCCTATTTCGTAAAAATCCAGTAATGGTTGTCCTATCGGATAGGAAAAAGTATCTTCGATTTTTCTTCCAACAAGAGAGAAACTAAGCCCCGTAGCCCATCGTTGGACAGGGTAATATTTTAAATCCAAATACGCTCCATAAAAGCCCTTCTGTAAAATAGAGGTATTGACCGCCCCTGCCCCGAGGGAAAATTCTGGAAATGGTTTGGTATTTATACTATCTATTTGTGCATTGGAAGAAATAAAGCTTATTAGCAGCATCATTCCGATTATAATCTTTTTCATAGTTTTACTATTTTTTTAGGATATTGAAGTACACTTTCATAATTGAAATATTTAAAATTGAAAAGTGCTATTTATTGGGCACCCAGCCAAA
>NZ_JAQWTM010000372.1 GCF_029242675.1 Flavobacterium sp. | reverse complement strand
AGTAAGATTTAAAGTAGCCAAAGGAACTACAAAGAATGTAGGTACCATTATTCTAGCCTCAAATTCAAATGTATTAGATGAAATCGTTGTAACAACGAGTATCATGGATTATGCTAAAGACAGGAAAACACCTGTTGCTGTCTCCACTATAAAAGCAGCTGAAATTGTAGAGAAGTTAGGTTCTCAGGAATTTCCTGAAATTTTAGCAAACACTCCTTCTGTTTACGTTACCAAGCAAGGTGGTGGATATGGAGATTCCCGAATTAACATTCGTGGTTTTGACCAAAGAAATGTTGCCGTAATGGTTAATGGTGTTCCCGTTAACGATATGGAGAACGGTGCTGTATACTGGAGCAACTGGGCTGGACTTTCGGATGTAACTTCTGCTATGCAAGTACAAAGAGGTTTAGGATCTTCAAAATTAGCGATATCCTCTGTAGGGGGAACAATAAATGTAATTACTAGAACTTCCGAAATGAAAGAAGGTGGTAATGTTTCTACAACTAGTGGTAATGATGATTACTTTAAAGTGCAAGCCTCTTACTCTACGGGGTTGATGGATAATGGTCTATCTGCATCGGTATTGTTAAGCTCTACTACAGGTAGTGGTTATGTTGACGGAACAAAATTTGCTGGAAAAAATTATTTTATTGCTTTTGGTTACAAGCCAAATGCTAAACATGATTTTCAATTTACATTTACAGGAGCTCCGCAATGGCATCACCAAAGAAGTTTTGCTAATCCATTGTCGGATTATTTAAAATACGGATCGAATGGAAAACCAAATACAAAGTATAATTCTGGGTGGGGATATAGAAATGGAGAAGAGTATTCTTTTGCAAGAAACTTTTATCACAAACCAGTAGCTTCTATTAACTGGGATTTTAAAATCGATGATAAAACAACTTTAACTTCTGTAGTATATGGATCTTGGGGACGTGGTGGTGGAACTGGAAATATTGGTAAAAGCCCTTATTCTTCAGCTTACAAAACAGCCGATGGATTACTTCCTATCGATGAATTTGTGAAGTACAACACGGGTCAGCCCAATACAATAGGTGCTCCGTTAGCTCCAAACAGCAATGGTGATTATATCGCTAACAGTAGAGATGGATTTATTAGAAGGTCATCTATAAACTCCCACAACTGGTATGGTGCAGTTGTTAATTTAAACAATAAATTAACAGACGAATTTACACTTGATTTTGGTGCTGATATAAGAACATATACAGGATTTCACTTCAGAAATTTGAATGATTTATTAGGTGCCGATGGATATCTTGATACTTCGGATATCAATAATCCAAGTAGGACTTTATCGCAAACCTATGCTCCAACTCCTAGTTTGAACCCTTTTACAAATGTAAAAGATCAAGAAAAAATAGCTTACAATAATACAGGTTATGTGAACTGGATTGGTGCCTTTACCCAATTAGAGTATTCTAAAGATAACGTTTCTGCATTTTTACAAGGAGCAGTTTCTCAACAAGGGTATAAAAGAGAAGACCCATTTACCTATTTGAAATCAGATCCTTTATATAAGACTGGGTATGAAAACAGATTAGGTGGTAATATTAAAGGAGGAGCTAATTACAATATTGATGAGCAAAACAATGTTTTTGTTAATTCAGGATTTTACTCAAAACAACCTTTCTTTAATGCAGTTTACCCAAACAATGCTTCTATTGTAGCTGAGAACTTAGTTAATGAAAAAGTATTAGGTTTTGAAGCAGGTTACGGTTTTCGTTCTCGTAAATTTACAGCGAATTTAAATGTGTACTATACGTCTTGGAAAGATCAAAATTTAAGAAGATCAGATCGTTCAGCTGATAATGTTGGTGGGTATTTTGATTTTGTGGGAATTACTGAAATTCACTCAGGTGTAGAACTAGAGATGACGGCAAAACCATTACCTAAATTAAGTTTAAATGCTATGATTTCAGTTGGTGATTGGAAGTACAAAGGAAATGCATTAAGTAATAAATACGATCAAGATAATAATCCTGTAGCAGGTGGATCTGATCAAGTATTATACCTTGATAAAGTGAATGTAGGTGATGCAGCGCAAACTACTGCTAGTTTAGGAGCTAAATATGAAGTTTTTGAAAGATTTAATGTAGATGCTAATTATAGAGTAGCGAATAGATTGTTTGCTGCGATTTCGCCAGATGCTTTTGGATCAGCAAATAACAATGGAGCATTACAATTACCTTCTTATGGTTTAATGGATGCCGGTATTTCTTATAAAGTTTTATTAGGAAATGCTTCAAAAAGTGCATTAAGTTTTAGGTTCAATATGAATAACGTTCTAGACGAGACTTATATCTCTGATTCTACAACAAACCGATTTGTAACTGATAATATCGATTCAAGAGACCCGTCAAAAGGGACTTATGCTTCAAATAATATGGTTTATGACGGTATAGCAACTGGAAATCAAGTATACTTCGGTTTTGGAAGAACATGGAACTTAAGTGTTCGTTATAATTTCTAAATTTGTAGTAATTAAATAAATTATTGAGAAGTAAATATGGTACTTAGTACTGTATTGTTTTCAAACAAAGGTTGATTTTAGTCTTCCTATAAATTCAATTAATAAAAAGCAGATGATTCGTCATCTGCTTTTTTTGTTTTATTAAATAGAAGGAACCTTTTATTATCGTTGTGATCTGATAATTTATTGTGTACTGCAATTGTACTAATCATTTGAAAAACAAGCTATTTTTTGGCGTTATGATCTTACTTAAATTTTAACCTATTTATTCTTTCTCGAAATCTACCATTTTTTAACATAATTTATGAATAATACTCATATAATTTCTGAGAATGACATATTTAAACCCTGAAATGGGAAACTATGTTAAAATAGACAAATTCAACTGTTTTTCTTAACAAATAATTAACATTGAATTGGTAAAAATGTTAGATTTTTGCCAAAAATTTTTAAACTAAACTAAACACAGAAATGAAAAGAATTATTTTTATTTTGATTACGTTTTTATCCGTTGTAGGTCATGCTCAGGTTACGAGTTCTGCAATGTCTGGAACTGTTAAATCGAGTACAGGTGAATTTTTGCCTGGAGCTACGGTAGAAGTTCTACACAAGCCTACGGGAACGAAGTATTATTCTACTACTGATGGCAAGGGTAACTATGCTGTTCAGGGTCTTAGACCAGGTGGACCTTACACGGTTAAGGTGACTTATGTAGGATTTCAAACTACTGAAATTACAGAAATCAATGCTCCTCTTGGAAGTAATTTGTCTGTGAATGTAGTTGTAAAAGAAGAAGCAAATACTTTGAAAGAGGTTGTTGTGGTTTCTACAAAATCTAATGGAGCGTTCAATAAAGGTAAAACAGGTGCTTCTCAACAGTTTTCGAATAGAGAATTGACGGCTATTCCTATTACTGGAGCACGTTCTATTAACTCAATCACTAAATACAATGCTAATGCAGGTGGTGGTGGTTCTTTTGGTGGTCAAGATTCAAGATTAAACAACTTTACAATTGATGGTTCTGTGTTTAATAATGGTTTTGGATTAGGTTCAGATGCGCAAGCAGGAGGACGTACAGGTTCAACAGCTATATCTTTAGATGCAATCGAACAATTACAAATCAGTATAGCTCCTTTTGATGTGCGTCAATCAGGATTTACTGGTACTGGAATTAATGGTGTTACTAGAAGTGGTACAAACGAAGTTGAAGGTTCTCTTTATACCTCGATGAGAAGTAATAAAAAAGAATTCATTGGAACTAAAGCGGGTCAAACAGTTATTGCGCCAGCAACTTTCCAAGAAAAAATATACGGTGGTAGAGTAGGGTTTCCTATTATCAAAAACAAAGTATTTTTCTTTGGAAATATTGAAACAGTAGATAATACAAGTCCAGCTACAACATGGACTTCTACAGGTTCACCTACACCAAGTGGTCAAGTATCTGCTCCTACATTCCAACAAATGCAGGATCTTTCAACTTTTATGCAAGATAAATTTGGATATACAACAGGTCCATGGGAAAATTATGATGCTAAAAGACTTTCTACCAAGTATCTTGGTAAAATTGACTGGAACATCAATGACAACAACAAGTTTTCGATTCGTTACGTTCACCATGATTCGTCTTCTGATGAGTTAACTTCTAATTCAAATTCATTAGGATTTGGAAACAGAAGAACTAACGTGAACTCAATGTCATACAAAAACAGTGGTTATACTATTCTTGATAATACAAGATCGATTGTAGTGCAATTAGATAGTAAATTATCTAATTCATGGAGTAATAACTTTATTGCAGGTTATGACAAGCAAATCGAAGATAGAGGTTTACAAGGTGGTGGATTATTCCCTACTATTGATATTAAAAATGGTCAGCCTAATGCTTCTGGTCCTGGATTCACAACAGGTAACTTGAATTTCATTTCAGTTGGTTTAGATCCTTTTACACAAGGAAATAAATTAAGCTATTCGACATTACACTTTACAGATAATGTTACAAAAACTATAGGAAAACATACTTTAGTTTTTGGTGCTAATTATGAGCATTTCGAATCTAGTAACTTATTCTTCTCAGGTTCAAATGGGGTGTTTATCTTCAACTCTTTACAAGAGTTTTACAATGCTGCTAATGAGTCTTTAGCATTAAATGGTGCGCCATCTGTAAATAACTTACCGGTTAGAACACAATTTAGATACTCTGCGTTACCAGGTGCTGTTGAGCCATTACAAGAATTAAAATCAGATAAAATTGATCTTTACTTTCAAGATGAGTTCAAAGTAAGTGAGCAATTAAAAATTACTTACGGTTTGAGAGGTTCAAGAATCTCGTTCGTAGATACTGCATTGGAAAATCCAGTAGTAAATGGATTGACTTTTGCCGATGGACAAAAATTTAATACAGGTGATATGCCAAATACACAGTATCTTTTTGAGCCAAGATTTGGTTTCAATTTGGATGTTGCTGGTGACGGAAAAACTATTGTTAGAGGGGGATCCGGTATTTTCTCTGGAAGACCACCTTTGGTATTTTTATCTAACGCAATTGGTAATAACGGAATTTTGACTGGATTCATCGACGCAATTGACGCTGACTCTGGTTTAGGAAGATACGGTTTTACTTCAGATCCGAACAAGTATTTTACGCCTTCAACGCCTACTTTACCTTCAACAATTGACTTAGCGGTTACGGATAAAAACTATAAGTTTCCACAAACTTGGAAAACAACAATCGCTTTAGACCAAAAACTTCCTTTTGGATTTACAGGTACGATTGAAGGGATTTTTAGTAAGAACATCAACGAAACGGCTTACTCTAATGCCAATTTCGAAAAACCAGTAGGAACAATTAATGGACCAGATAACAGACCCTATTTTGGAGCAAGTGCTGGTAGTACGCGTATCAACAATAATGTTATCAATAACATCTTGTTAAGTAATACTAGTCAGGGATATTTCTATTCTACTACATTAAAATTAGAGTACCCTTACAAAAAAGGATTATGGGGTTCGTTTGCTTATACACATTCACAAGCTAACGACTTATTATCTCCAGGATCTACTGCTTCAGGAAGCTGGACTGGTGTGCGTTCCGTAAACGGAAACAATGACCAAAAGCTAAGTTTGTCTAACAACAATACACCGCATAGAATGGTAGGTATTCTTGGTTACAAAATTACTTACGGTGATAAAGCAGGAGCAGCAACGTCAATTAACTTAGGATATATTGGTGAGCAAGGAAGTTCATTTACTTATGTTTATGGTGGTGATTTAAATGGTGACCTAATCAATGGTAACGATTTATTGTTTGTTCCTATGAAAGCTAGTGACCTTCGTTTTGTACCAATTTCTCAAAACTTTGGTGGATCGTCGATAGTATTGTATACTGAAGCACAGCAACAAGAGGCTTTTGACATGTATATTGATCAAGACCCTTACCTTTCTACAAAAAGAGGTCAGTATGTAGATAGAAACCAAAATCTATTACCAATGTTACACAGAGTGGATTTGTCTGTTACTCAAGATTTTTTCCTTAAAATTGGTGGAAAAAAGAATAGTTTTCAGTTTAGAGCAGATATACTAAACTTCACAAACTTGGTAAACCGTTCATGGGGAGTTTCTCAAAGAGCTGTAGCTCCGAGTATTTTGAATGTATCACAAGCTCCTACAAGTGCTAACAACTATATTCCAGGATACACGTTAGCGTTGCAAACAGATAATGCAGGAATCAGAACATTAGTTAAAGACAGTGTTCAAAAAAATGCATCTACATTTGATGTTTGGCAAGCGCAGTTTACACTAAGATATACTTTCGGAAATTAATTAGTATTAAAAATAAAAAGTTCAAAAACATAAAATAAAACGTCATGAAAATAAAAAATCAAATTCTGTCTTTCATAGCAATCTTAGCTGTTGCTCTTACGACTTTTTCTTGTACAAGTGATTCTCCAAAAGAGGTGACTCCATTAAAATCTATTCTTGCTATCGCACAAGCAGATCCTGCTAATTTTAGTATATTGCTTGATGCTTTGAAGAAAACAAGTTTAGATGCTACTTTAGGGAATGCAGGTTCTTATACTGTTTTTGCTCCAACTAATGCCGCTTTTACTGCAGCAGGTATTACAAGTGCTTCAATTGCTTTGATGACTCCTGCTCAAGTTGCTGATTTGAAAGTAACTTTACAAAACCACGTAATTGGTGTTGGTACAAGAGCTAATGATTTATTAACTGCAGGTTATACGAGAACTTTTGGGTTTTTACGTGCTACTTCTACTGCTACATCAGGTGCTAACTTAAGTGTTTTTGCTAACACAGTTGGTGGAAATGTATTATTAAATGGAGGTACTGCTAATGGTGGTGCTAAAGTTGTAACAGCTGATATTCAAGCTAGCAACGGTATTTTACACGTTATTGATGGTGTTTTGAAATTGCCTACAATTGTAGACCATATCAAAGCTAACCCAAGTTTGTCTTCATTATTAGGAGTGGTTACAAGTTCTGCACAAGCTGGTGTTTTAACTGATTTAACTGCTGCTACAGGTTCTGTTCCGGTTACCGTATATGCTCCTAACAATGACGCATTTACCACTGCATCTACCTACTTAACAGGAAGGACTGATGCTCAAGTAACTAATATCTTGAGATATCATTTAGAAAAGAGCAATAGATTGTCAAGTTCAGCGACTTCATTCACTTCATCTTCTGCAACTGCTGATGTTTCAGTGACTACATTGTATAAAGCTCCTGCAGACACTAAATTTACAATCTTGTTGGGTACAGTTAAAATCAAAGATGTAATTGGTACAACAAATGCAAATATTAAAATAACAAATATTCAAGGAACCAACGGTGTAGTTCAAGTTATTGATAAGGTTTTGCAACCTTTCTTATAAGTTTCTAATTACCGTATTATAAAATAATTCTATATTATAAAACCACTTTAGCTTTTTAGTTAGAGTGGTTTTTTTTATCCTTTTTTGTTTATATTTGTTATTCTAAAAAACAAATTCTATGTACCAATTTATTCAAAAATTCCATTCCGGCTGGGCTTATATCGCTTTACTTTTATTATTAGTTGCAGTCCTTAATGCCATAATCGGCCTGGTATCTAAAAAAGAATTTACTGCTAAAGATCGTAAGATTGCCCTTTTTGGTTTAATAGGGATACACATACAGTTCTTAGTTGGAATCATTTTATATTTTGTGTCTCCTTTAGGTTTTGCTTCATTTGGTCAAATGGCTGATAAGGCAATACGCTTAACTTCCTTAGAGCACCCATTGATAAATGTTATTGCTATTGCACTGATTACTATTGGTTGGTCAAAGCATAAGAAATTAACTTTAGGTACCGCTAAATTCAAAACTTTCACCATTTTTTACGGATTAGGTTTGGTCCTTATTTTAAGTAAAATTCCTTGGTCCATTTGGTTGTAAACCGTTTTTAAAAGTCCTTATTGAGGACTTTTTTTATCGAGGTATGGTTTTTGTTTTTATAAAGTTGAACTAATACGTTATTAATGAAAAAATCAATTACGTTACTATTATTGTTTTTTGTCTTTACAGTGCTCACCATCCGTTCTAATGGATTTGTGGAAAAGCCAAAAGTGGGGATTCGAAGAGATACACTCAAGAGGAATAAACTTGGAGTGCTACTGCCAGAAAGCAGCAAGGATTCTGTAGACCAAGAAATAGGAAAACTGAAATTTTATAAAAAAAATGCACATGCTTCCTATTATGCTGATAAGTTTCATGGTAAGCGAACGGCTAGTGGAGCCATATTCGACAAGAATAAGTTAACCGCAGCTCATAAAAAATTACCTTTTGGAACAAAAGTTAAGGTTACTAATGAAGCAAATGGTAAGTTTGTTATCGTTGAAATTACGGATAGAGGACCCTTTGTAAGATCGAGAGAAATTGATCTTTCTCAAAAAGCATTTATGGATATTGTTACTAATAAAGGCGCGGGGTCTATGCTGGTTACCATCGAAGTTTTAGTTAAATAATCAGCGCCATTCTCTAAAAGGATGGAGACTCAAATACGAGTTGTAGTATCTTTTATCGTTGGTCACTTCTTCGGCAAGCCAATCGGGTTTAGCAAAAGTTTCTTGTTCATTTGATAGCTCAATTTCGGCTATGACCAATCCTTCGTTGTCGTCATAAAACTCATCTACCTCGTAGGTGTGCGCGCCAATTTTTATTTCAAATCTTGTTTTACTAATTATTCCTTTTTCACATAAAAGCAGGAGTTGCTCCGCCTCTTCCAATGGGATTTCTTTTTCCCATTCATAGCGAGAAAGCCCAGTTTCATTAGATTTTCCTTTAATTGTTAAATAGCCTTGTTCTCCTTTTATCCTAACACGGACGGTTCGTTCAGGATTAGAGCTTAGGTATCCTTGCACGATCACTTTCTGTTTCTGAGCTTCTTGTTTATAGGCGTCAGATTTGACTAAAAATTTTCTCTCTATTTCAATCATTTTTTAAAATTTGGTTTCCTACCAAGACTTTTTGTTCCTTTCCATATAAGTAAATCGGTTGCAAGGAAGTAGGTAACGTTTGATAGGGATATCAAATGTATCAAATATTTTTGGGTAGGTTACTAAATTAAAATAAAAGCGCTGTAAATTTGTACTATGCAGGATCAGTCTCTTATTCGTAAAATAATTCATATTGATATGGATGCTTTCTATGCATCTGTAGAGCAATTAGACAATCCTCATTTAAGAGGAAAAGCAATTGCAGTTGGTGGTTCTGAGAATCGCGGTGTAGTTGCTGCTGCCAGTTATGAAGCAAGAAAATATGGTGTGCGTTCCGCTTTAAGTGGTGCATTAGCCAAAAAATATTGTCCTGAAATAATTTTTGTGAAACCTCGGTTTGATCGGTACAAAGAGATATCTACTAAAATCCATGCTATTTTTAAAGATTATACGGATCTGATTGAACCTTTGTCACTTGATGAAGCGTACTTAGATGTTACCGTAAACAAAAAGAGAAACCCGAGTGCAAGCTTACTTGCGCAAGAAATTAGGAATCGTATTTTTATTGAGGTGGGTTTGACCGCCTCTGCCGGAATTTCGGTCAATAAATTTGTTGCTAAGATTGCCAGTGACATCAACAAGCCAAATGGTCAGAAGACGGTTAATCCTGATGAAGTCCTTTCCTTTTTAGAAACCTTGCCTATTAAAAAGTTCTATGGTGTGGGAAAGGTAACTACTGATAAAATGTATCAATTGGGTATTTTTAATGGAATTGACCTGAAAAGTAAATCAGTGGAGTTTTTGGAAAAGCATTTTGGAAAAGCGGGTGCTTTTTATTACGATGTGGTAAGAGGTATCCACAATAGCGAAGTGAAATCCAATAGGATTACTAAATCAGTAGCTGCAGAGCATACTTTTGATAGTAATTTGTCCTCAGAGATTTTTATGATGGAACATTTGCAATCAATAGCGGCTGAATTAGAGCGACGTTTACGAAAACATGCTATTTCAGGTAAGACCATAACACTAAAGATTAAGTATAGTGATTTTTCACAACAAACGCGTAGTAAAACGGTTCCCTATTTTATTGCTGATAAAGGTTTGATTTTAGAAGTTGTTAAAGAGTTGCTGTACCAAGAGCGAATGAAGGATTCTGTTAGATTACTCGGTATTTCCTTGAGCAATCTCAATACCGAACGTAAAAAGGCTATGGTGTCCGTGCAATTGCGCTTTGATTTTTAAATTCGTAGGCGTTGAACAAGCGTTAAACTTGTCGAGAAGTTATTGTTGTTTTGATTTTAAACTTACATTTGATAAAAATAATATGAAAAATGGATTTTTGTCAATACGAAGACGCTGTTGTTAGGTACCATAACACGCTAGATATAAAGGGTATGCCAATTCATGCGTGGCCTTTTCATTTTGATTTTATAAACAGCTTAAAATCTGTTTTTGATGATGTGAATAAATTATTTCAACTTTCTGTAGCATACAAATGGAGTCAGAAAGAGTGGGATTTTGAAAGCAAATTAACAGAAGAAGTGGTCATCGTGACGGATGCGAAGCTAAAGATTGTTTTTGCGTCTAAGAATATTATTCAAATGAATGGTTACAGTAGAGAAGAGGTGCTAGGGCAAAGCCCAAAGATGTTTCACGGACAGGAAACGGATTTACAAGTGTCAAACGAAATTAGGCTAGCCATTCAAAACAAGCAAGCATTTGAAAAAAAAGTTCTAAATTACAAGAAAAATGGCGAAACCTACCAATGTTTGATTAAAGGCTATCCGGTTTTTAATCATAAAGGAGATGTTTCTCATTTTATAGCTTTTGAAAAAGTAGCCTAACTTAATTAACTAAATATAAAATGCCCTTTCTAATTGTAGAAAGGGCATTTTTTTTGGATTGAATTTCTTAAAAGAATTAATCTTTACTAGATAATTTAGATAATAATCTTAGGAACTCGATG
This sequence comes from Flavobacterium sp., assembly GCF_029242675.1. Classification (GTDB taxonomy): domain Bacteria; phylum Bacteroidota; class Bacteroidia; order Flavobacteriales; family Flavobacteriaceae; genus Flavobacterium. The sequence continues at coordinate 7,065 of NZ_JAQWTM010000372.1, read as the reverse complement.
TACAGCCAAACTAGAGTAATCATCAAGCCCATAGCGCCAAACCATTCCATGAACTTTGGCATTTTTTGTTCAACACCCTTTTCAATACGATCAAAGTCTAAAAACAAGTTCAGAGCTGCAATAATAATTACAAAAACGCTGATACCAATACTCATCATGGAATTACCATAATGCACGGGCTGGAAGCTTGTGAACATGGAAACAACCCATGAAATCAAATAGTAGGTTGCAATTGCTAGAGTGGCAGCCACCACAACTGATTTGAATTGTTCTGTTACTTTTACGATCTTGAATTTATATAAACCCAAACATACAGCAAAGGTGACAAAAGTCGCTCCCACAGCTTGGATTACTATTCCAGGGTATCTCGCTTCAAAAATAGCCGAAATTCCACCTATAAACAGCCCTTCAAACAAGGCGTATCCAGGGGCTAAGTAGGGAGAGTATTGCGGTTTAAATGCTGATATTACTACTAGTATTAATCCTATTATGGCACCACCTATCGCAGGTACAATTGGATTGTAGCCATTAAATGCCATCCACCAAATCACTATTGCAGAAGCAGTAAGTAATAAGAAAAGCAATAAAGTTTTGTTTATTGTTCCTGCTAGTGTCATCTCGTCGTTATAATCAATAACGGTTGCGCGATGCACTTGGTCTGCTTTTGAAGTAGCAGAAAAGGATTTGTTATTTAAAAAAGGATTTTTAGATTTAAATTCCATCGAAATATAATTTAGTTTTTATCAAAGATAAACGAAAATTAGCAAGCATAAAAAAACCGTCTCGTTAAAATTATGATAAGAGACGGTTTGTTTTTATTGTAAAGAAAATTATTCTATTTCAGATACTCGCATGGTGTTGACCATTCCTTTCTCAGTAATAGGCATTGAGGCCAAATTGATGATGTAATCACCAGTTTCAACATGTCCTTTTTCTTTTGCGATTTCATTAATATCAGTAACCGTTCTATCCGTACTTTCGTCTTTGTCGTAGAAATAAGATTTCACTCCCCAAAGCAAACTAAGTTGCGTTAGTATTCTTCTATTAGATGTAAATACAAGAATGTGCGCTGTTGATGGTCTCCATGCAGACAATTGAAAAGCAGTATAACCACTGTTTGTCATTGTAGAAATAGCTTTGGCTTCGATAGCGTTAGCCATAACAGCGGCATGACGGCAAATAGTTTTAGTAATAAAACGCTTTGTTTTTATTTGTGGTGTATTTTGTGGTACTTGAATTAATGGAGAGTTTTCTACAGCTTCAATAATTTGAGTCATTTTTTGAATAACTTGAACCGGATAGTTTCCTGCTGCTGTTTCTCCAGATAGCATTACCGCATCGGCACCATCCATTACAGAATTGGCTACGTCGTTAACCTCTGCTCTAGTAGGAGTTAAACTTGTAATCATTGTTTCCATCATTTGAGTGGCAACGATAACAGGAATTCTTGCCATTTTAGCTTTACGAATCAATTCTTTTTGAACTAAAGGTACTTCGTGAGCTGGTAATTCTACCCCAAGATCTCCACGAGCTACCATTAAGGCATCACAATAAGCAACGATCTTGTCCATGTTTTCTAATGCTTCAGGCATTTCGATTTTGGCAACAATCGGAATTTTATATTCGGCGTGCTCGGCAATTAAGTCTTGAAGGTCTTTTAAATCTTGTGGTGTTTTCACAAATGATAAAGCGATCCAGTCTACTTTTTGTCCTATAGCAAAAATAGCATCAGCAATATCTTTTTCGGTCATTGCAGGTAGTGATATTTTTGTGTTGGGTAAATTAACCCCTTTCTTAGATTTTAATTCACCTCCTTGAATAACTTTTGCAACTACCTCTGTGTTTTTATCTGTAGAAACGATTTCAAAAATAAGTTTTCCATCATCCAATAAGATGCGTTCGCCAGGATTTACATCATTTGGAAAGTTTTGATATTTCATGAAAACTTTTTCAGCTGTACCAATAATATCTTCGGCTGTTGTGAAAGTTATTAGGTCTCCGTCATTAACTACGACACCTTCATTCATTACTCCAACACGTAGCTTTGGTCCTTGTAAATCGGCTAATATTGCAGTTGTGTATCCAAATTCATCATTCAAAGATCTGATGATGTTTATTTTTTCCTTTACACCTTCGTAATCAGCATGCGAAAAGTTAATTCTAAATACATTCACCCCAGCATCGATCATGTCTTTAATGATTGCTTTAGTACTACATGCAGGTCCAAGTGTTGCTACAATTTTAGTTTTTTTGTTTGTACTCATATGTGTTAAAAAATTAAATTGTTTTTTGATTTTATTTTATTAGTATCTACGCTGTATACGGTAGACACACTTTCAATTTCAGTAAGATGCTTTTTTATATTTAATGCGTTCATACAGTCTTGAGTATTGTCGATTTTTAAAAAATAGTCTGCTTTTTTAAATTCAGGAAGTAAGTACACTTTTGTTGAAATTTCCATTGAAATATTCGAAAATAAATTTTGAGTGCTTCCTTGGTTTAGTTGCAGGACTTCTGATTTATTTTGGATTAAATTCCAAGAAACAGCATTTTCGTTATCATAGTAGTAAAAACGGGAAAAATTAGTTTCTCCTTCTTTTACACTAATCTGCACTTCGTCTTTACTTTTGCTCAAGTTGATAGGAAGTCGCTGGTTGATGTAGTAGGCTAATCTATAATCTTCTAATGAGGTATGAATCGCAATTAGATAATAATCTATTTCGTCGAAGTCACCAAGATCAAGTTTATGAGTTGCCATTTCATGATAAAATAAGTCGTAAAGATAGTGCATCTATTGAAGTAATAATGCACATATTCTTGTTGTTTTGATAAAATTACTAACGAAAACGTTATAGTTTTCAGTAATTTAGCATTATTTTTTATCCATTTTTTCTTGAAATGCAAAATAAGCTCTTTGGGATGCTTTTTCTTCTGCTTTCTTTTTTGAGGTTGCTCTAGCTTTCGCAATTACTTTGTCTTCGATGCTTAGTTTTACACCAAAAAGACGTTGCCCATCAATAGCGTTGTCATCAAAAATGTCATAATGAAATGATTTTTTCTCTTTTTGACACCATTCGATAACCAGACTTTTGTAACTAATTACTTTTCCTTCTAATCTAGAAATATCTACGTAGGGAAGGATAACCTTTTTTTGAATAAAGTTTTCGCAATAGGTGTAGCCTCTATCTAGATAAATAGCTCCGATTAAGGATTCGAAGATATTACCATGAATGTTTTCGCCAAAATGATTGACTGGGACTTTGCTTTCTATGAACTGAATTAATTTATAATCCTTTCCAAGTTCGTTTAAATGTTCTCTACTTACAATTTTTGAGCGCATTTTGGTTAGATAGCCTTCATCACCATTGGGTGATTTGTTGTATAAATGTGCAGCGATGACAGCGCTTAGCATTGCGTCTCCTAAAAACTCTAAACGTTCGTAGTTCATTGGAGTGCCATCTAAACTGAATTTATTTGAGGAGCGATGAGTAAATGCCTTCCTGTAAAAATTTAGATCTAAGGGCGCAAATCCAAGTATTTTTTCCATCGAATTAAAAAAAATCCCGTCCTCTTGAGAACGGGATTTCTTAAATATTTTTTTGATGATATTCATTAAACTACAAATCTAATTTTTTTACTAGCACACAAGCATTGTGTCCACCAAATCCAAAAGTATTACTCATCACTACATTCATTTCTCTTTTTTGAGCAACGTTGAAAGTGAAGTTTAATTTAGAGTCTATTCCCTCATCATCAGTAAAGTGATTGATGGTTGGAGGTACGATACCATGTTGCATAGACAAGATAGTTGATATTGTTTCAACAGCTCCCGCGGCTCCTAGCAAGTGGCCTGTCATTGATTTAGTAGAATTGAGGTTCATACTATAAGCATGTTCTCCAAATACATGTTCGATTGCCTTTGATTCAGCTAAATCTCCCAGTGGAGTTGATGTTCCGTGCATGTTCACTCCATCTACATCTGTTGGTTTTAAACCGGCATCTCTAAGACAGTTTAGCATTACATTTTTAGCACCTAAACCTTCAGGATGTGGCGCTGTAATATGGTGTGCATCTGCAGACATTCCGCCTCCGCCAATTTCGCAATAAATTTTTGCTCCACGGGCAACTGCGTGTTCGTATTCTTCTAATACTAATGCGCCGGCACCTTCTCCTAAAACAAATCCGTCACGGTCTTTGTCCATCGGTCTTGATGCTGTTTTTGGATCATCATTTCTAGTCGATAGTGCATGCATGGCATTAAATCCACCCATTCCAGCTATCGTAACTGCAGCCTCTGATCCACCTGTAACCATAACATCAGCATGACCCAAACGAATGTAGTTAAAAGCATCAATCATAGCGTTTGTAGAAGAAGCACAAGCAGAAACTGTAGTGAAATTAGGTCCTCTAAATCCGTATTTTATTGATACATGTCCACCAGCAATATCCGCAATCATTTTTGGGATAAAAAATGGGTTGAAACGTGGTGTTCCATCACCAGCAGCAAAATTAAGGACTTCGATTTGAAAAGTTTCTAAACCTCCAATTCCAGAACCCCAAATAACTCCTGCGCGATCTTTGTCAATTTTATCAAAGTTAAAATTGGCATCTTTTATAGCTTCGTCACTAGAAACCATCGCATACTGTGCGTATCGATCCATTTTTCTAGCTTCTTTTCGATCAATAAAATCCTCTACATTAAAGTTTTTCAACTCACATGCAAATTGTGTTTTAAATTTGGAAGCGTCAAAATAAGTAATGGGAGCAGCTCCGCTAACTCCGTTTACAAGAGCGTTCCAGTATTCTTGAATATTATTTCCTATAGGAGTAAGAGCACCTAAACCTGTAACAACAACGCGCTTTAATACCATATCTAATCTATATTTTTATCTTAAAACAAATAAAACCCACGCTTTCTTTACTGTATTATTACAAAAAAGCAGTGGGTAGTACATTGTAAATATCTTTTTGATTGAATTTCAATCTCGAATCCATAATTTTAAAAAATAACAACACCCGCATACGGTTAGGCATGCGGGTGTATGTGTATTATTTTTTAGCTTCCTCGATGTAAGAAATAGCTTGACCAACAGTAGCAATGTTTTCTGCTTGATCATCTGGAATTTGGATATCAAATTCTTTTTCGAACTCCATGATAAGCTCAACAGTGTCTAATGAGTCAGCTCCTAAATCATTAGTGAAGCTTGCTTCTGTTACAACTTCGTTTTCGTCAACGCCTAATGTGACTACGATAATCGCTTTTAATCTTGAATCAATGTCTGACATAATCTTTAATTTTAGAAATTAATTTGTTGGCAAAAATAAAAAACTTTATTTTAAAACAACCAATAAGTTAATAAATGTGACAACTAAATTATAAAATATATTTTAACAAAGACTTCCTATTGCTATTTATTTTCAAATATTATTCCGTTTTTTGCTTAACATTAAGTGGGTTTGTCATGAAAAAAATTGTCGTTTTTGCTTCGGGTTCGGGGACCAATGCTGAAAATATTATAAAGTACTTTACTGAGAGACGTACTGCTACCGTAGTAATGGTTTTGACCAATAATCCTTTGGCACTTGCTATTGAGAAAGCCGAAAAATTAGGTGTTGAAACCGTAATTTTTTCAAAATCGGAACTAATTGAAGGTAAAATACTGCAAATAATTAATGGAATTCAGCCAGACTTAATCGTTTTAGCAGGGTTTTTATTAAAGTTTCCGCAAGTTATAATTCAAGCATATCCTAATAAAGTAATCAACATACATCCGGCACTGTTACCTAAATACGGTGGAAAAGGAATGTACGGAATGCATGTGCATCAAGCTGTTGTTGCAAATAAAGAAAAAGAGACCGGAATCACCGTTCACTATGTAAACGAGCAGTATGACGAAGGAGCTATAATAGCTCAAAAAAAGGTAGTTGTATTAGGAACTGATACTGCTGAAGTTGTTGCGGCTAAAATTCATGATTTAGAACAACGCTTTTTTCCGGAAATCGTAGCAAGTCTTGTATAGCAAGTTGAATTTACATCATAATTAGGGGTAGAATGAGTCACGAAGTACATATTTATACGGATGGTGCTGCCAAGGGTAATCCTGGTCGCGGTGGTTATGGCGTTGTGATGGAAACCAACGTTGCAGGAACAACATACAGAAAAGAGTTTTATGAGGGTTTCAGAATGACCACCAACAATAGAATGGAATTGTTGGCCGTAATTGTTGGACTCGAAAAATTGAAAAAGCCAGGTACAAAAGCATTGGTCGTATCAGATTCCAAATATGTAGTTGACTCTGTTGTGAAGAAATGGGTACTGGGATGGGAGAAAAAAAATTTTGTGAATAGAAAAAATGCTGATTTGTGGAAACGCCTTTTAGTAGTTTATCGAAAACATTCAGTAGATTTTAAATGGATAAAAGGGCACAATAATCACCCTCAAAACGAGAGGTGCGATGAACTTGCTGTTATGGCATCCATGCAGAAAGAGTTGTCTGTAGATGCGTTTTATGAAAGAGAAGAAGGTAAAATATTGTGATAATTTTGCGAGTTTCATCTTTTGCAACTCTGAAACATATAAGCTATCTTTGCACTTTAATTTGAAAATCACATAAATGAATAAATTATTGATTGTTGGGACTGTTGCTTTCGACGCAATTGAGACTCCTTTTGGAAAAACAGATAAAATATTAGGTGGAGCAGGAACCTATATTGGTCTATCTGCTTCGTTTTTTAACTTGCAATCTGCCATCGTATCTGTTGTAGGTGACGATTTTCCTCAAGAATATTTAGATTTATTAACCGATAGAAATATTGATATTTCAGGACTTGAAGTAGTTAAAGGCGGTAAAACCTTCTTTTGGAGCGGACGCTACCATAATGACTTAAATTCAAGAGATACTTTAGATACACAATTGAATGTATTGGCTGATTTTCAACCTAAAGTTCCCGAAAATTATAAAAATGCCGATGTAGTAATGTTAGGAAACTTGCATCCATTGGTACAAAGTGGAGTGTTGGATCAAATGACAACCAAACCAAAATTAGTTGTTTTAGATACAATGA
>NZ_JAQWTM010000370.1 GCF_029242675.1 Flavobacterium sp. | reverse complement strand
TTTATCTTTGCTTGTTTTTCTTTCGATGTATTTTGTCAGTTTTTCGTATTCCATTTTCTTTATATAATTTTCCATATAATCATAGTCGGGTTGTCCGTTTTTGTCTATAGGAAGCATAATTTTTTCTCTTTGTATTCTTTTATCATTTATTTCTCTGTTAAAACTATATTTTTCACTTAACCTTCTTGTTATACTTGAAATGAACTTATAAGTAAATTCACTAAAGTTTTCATTTTCAAGTTTAGTAATGTGGTCACTTGCAACAAATGAAAAAGACTGATAAAAAGTTGCACCAACACTTCCACTATTAGCAATAGTTATACAGTTTTTAAAAATTCTAACTTTTTCCTGATTATCAACAAAACCGTCAATTCCATTATTCAAAGCAGAGGATGATATATAAGGCATATTTCCCAAAATATGGTCGTCTTTTTTTAAACGCTTTCCTCTTTGAATTTTTGTAAAAACATCTTTTAAATAGAATTCTCCCCAATTTTTTTTATTAAGTGGTATAACTTCTTTAAAGTTTTTTAATTGAATAATTCTATTGGAAATATAAATTTCAAATTTGTTTAATTTCTCTGTCTCTTTGTCGTTTATGTAGTTTTCCATAAATGAGAAATTAGGAATTCCTTTTTTATCAGTTGGGATAAGTATTTTTAGTTTTTCAATTCCACCAGTTGCATTGTTACCGTATGAAAATTTCACGGATTGTTTATTAATTAAAGGGCAAATAAATTGCAAAATATTTGCATTACAATTTTCAAATTTTGCTTCTAACGCTTTTACACGTGTACCAATGTAAAAATCTACTTTTTGAGTGTAAGCATAAAAATTACCTCTGTCTGCCAAACTAATTGTTTTATTACAGTCAAATATTTTTTGTCCTTTAATTTCGCTAGACCAATCAGCTATACCATTATTAAATACGGAATGACTTATAATTGGAATATTACCTTTTGTAATTCTTGAAATTATCAAATCACCACCTGTATATATGTTAAACAAATTTCCAACTTCAAATTCATTCCATTGAATATTATTTAAATCCATTTTTTTAACTTTTTTGATTGTTAAATAAATATTCTTTGTCTTGCATTATCATATTAAATTCAAATGTTAGATAGTCAGAAATGCTTTTTTCAAACTCTTCTGCAATAGGTATATCATCATTAAAATAATAAAATGAATGGAGCCATTCATCTGTTGCCTCAATTGTAGATTCAACACAAAATTTAGTTTCTGCTTCTAAACGACCAAACCAAACATCTAATAAATGTTGTTTTTTATCTATTGCATTTACTGTTTCTACTAAACCTCGATGTTTTTGAACTTCAAAACCGTCATTTTCAAAATTTATAAATTTCACGACTTTGTCTTTATAATGTGGAATTCCACCCGTAAAAATAGCAATACAAGGGTTTGTTCCAACACCATAAAAAGAGTTTTTATTAAGCGTGATTACGCCTTCCAACGTATGATATTTTAAGATATTTTCTTTTATTGCTTGTTCTTCTTTGGTTTTTCCAGTCATTGATGATTGTGGAACTATAACAACAACCTTTGCTTCTTTCACAACAGAATTTAGTAAATGTTCTGTAAAGTTGATTTCATACAAGCTTGGATTGTTTTTACTTCCCATTGAATATGGTGGATTCATCATTCCAATAGTGCAACCTTTTTCTTGTAATTGTGAAGGATTATATTTTAAAAAATCTTCTTGTTCAAGATTACTTTTTCCATCTCCACGCAAAATCATATTTGTTGTTGCAATGGTAAACATATAAGGTTGTAATTCTAAACCGTGTAATTGGTTTTTTCTGATATTTCTTTGTACTTCTGGATTTTCAGTTTTTTGCAACATATCGTGCATTGCCGCAATTAAAAATCCTGCTGTTCCACAACAAGGGTCTAAAATTGAGTCAGAAGGTTTTAATTCTACTAATTCACAAAACAATTCTGTAACGTGTTTTGGGGTTAATACAATTCCTAATGATTGTCCGTCACCACCAGAATAAGACATAAATTCTCCATAAAACCTACCTAAATAATCTTCCGCAGAATGAATGTATTTTATATTTTTATAAATGTTTTCATAAAGAAACTCTGTAAAATGTTTTAAAGGTGTTTTCTTTAAAAATTCATTAATTTCATTGATTGCTTTTGTGTCTTTTATGACTAAAAACTGACTTAATAATTTATCTTTTTTTACTTGTGGCGAAACGTTTGCTCTTCGCAAGTTCTTTTCTATTGCTTCATAGATTTTTTCGCCATCTGTGTTTGTTTCATCACCAATTAAACTGTCAATACTGAAACCTTTATGTTCCATTTCACGCAAAGCCAACAAAATTCCAGAAACGATTAACGGTTTGTCTTTGTCTTGAATACTGCCATAGTTTCTTAAATCTTCGTGAAGATTTTTTGCATCTTTTAAGATTTCTTCTGTTGTTTTGTCTTCGGGTGTTTGTTCTTTTAAAATATTCTTTGTGTAGTACTCGTCAATATTTTTTTCGTTGAAAAGTGTAAATGTTTCAACGTCTTCAAGTTCTTTATATCCGCCTCTTTCGTCAATAAAAATTGGTGTTATTTTGTGTCGCTTTTCGTTGCCTGAAACTCCAAAAACAATGAACTTCTTGTAGTTTGTATTTTTTGCTAAATGTTTACCGTAAAACAATGCTCCGTTAACAGCATAATTTTTTACACTTGATACTTCGCTACAAATTAATTCTTTTTCGTTTCGTTTTATGTGAAGTGAAACGTCTGCTTTGTTTTCAATAATCAAAACGAAGTCTTTAACAATTCCACTATATTCAGGAAAACCAACTTTTCCTGTTCCAGCTTTTGATGCTGATTTTAAAGCGTTGTCAATGTCTTTTATGTTGCTTCCTTGTGGATGTAAGTCAACATTTGCTTCTTTCAGCAATTCGTAAACCCACAAATCTGTCAATATTTCTTTCTTCGCCATTTATTTTGTCAATTCGTTAATGTCGCAAATTTATGATTTTTATTTTTGTTATTTGTCGGTTTGTCTGTCGGTCATGCGGTTCGCTACAATGACGCACAACTATCATACACACGAAACAAACCTTCGCAAACTCACGAACTATTGACTGTATTGACGAAGTTTTATCCTGTAGTATTAATAATCATAAAAGTATATTAATTCGAAATATAAATCCTATAAAACAGAATTATTTTTTGTTTAAAATTTTGAAAGGCGATTTGTTCGCTAAAAGAAGTAACACAAAAAACCACTTGAAAAAAGGCAAAAAAAATCCGCAACAAACTGCTGCGGATCTAGTCATAATAAAGGCTTATAAATTACTCTATTTCGAAAAGTAAAATTTGAGTTTTCTGTTTGTCGGAGAAGTTGTTGTCTGAGACGAAAATTATAGACTGCTTGCCATTAGCTAATTTGGGTCCAAAGGTTATTCCTTCGATATTATCAGTAAAGATCCGGAGATCATCCATGTTTAAAACTAGTTTTTTAGTGGCTAATGTAACGCCTTCATTTTGTAACGATGCAATGTCTTTCACATTTGTAGCGGCAGTAAAATCGCATAGATAAACTTTAATCGTGCAAGCTTGTTTTCCTACAGAGTACGATCGCTCTACCACCAACAATTTGTTTTCGCCATAATATTGAATCGACGAAATTCCGTTTACTGCAAAACCAGTACTTGGATTGGGTTTGATTGCAATGGGGTCTAGTAAATAGCCGTATTGTGCGGTGTTGTTTCTGGTTTTACTGTCAAATTCAAATATTCGAACCATTCCACCCTTAGCAGTAGTCGCTTGGTTGTCGTCTTCATAAAGAGGTTCCTCAACGTTGGTGTACACTTTACTAAAATCGCTATTATAAGTGATTCCCTCTAGAACGCCATTGCTGCGCGGCCCTTTTTCCTCTTTTTGCATGTTGAGGTTTGCGGGTAAGTGGAATTCATTGACAAATTTTCCGGTAAGCGATGCCGTTTGCAAAGATGG
>NZ_JAQWTM010000360.1 GCF_029242675.1 Flavobacterium sp. | reverse complement strand
AATAATTATAAAATGAACAAAATGGAAAAAACAGCTTGGATGAGCACCGGCTTGGATACCGTTAAAAAATTTAGAAATATTCATACCATTCCCATAATGCAAAATAAGGGAAACATCAATGAAATGATTTATAAGGATTACCTATACTCCAATGGAGATTTGTTCAAAATCGATGAAAATTTTGAAACCACCCAAATAAGTGATAGTGCCATTTTACAAACAATAAAAGATAGCTTAAACGAGGCTAAAAAACTGAACGCCTACTTAACTCAAAAAAATAAAATTATACCAAATGCGATTAATATTTATACAAAAGCTGCATTTGAATTTTCAAAAGCTGATCTAACGACTATTAAAAAATTAACCAAAGGGTTAAATTATGATGAGATTTTCTTGAAGGCAAGAGAATTTGCTTTCAATAACGAAAGAGAAAAGGCAAGATTACTGTGCAATTATATCTTAAATGAATTCCCTAATTATGCCGATGTACGTACGTTAAAAGGAAGAACACTCGCTTGGGATAAACAATATGCCAAAGCAGAGACGGAATTAAAAGAAGTTATTAAAAGAACGCCCTATTACAATGATGGTTACCTGGCCTTGATGGATTTATACTGGTGGACCAATCAAGACAACAAAGGAATCAGTATTGCTAAAGAAGGACTAAAAAACAAAGTACAAGATCCCGAATTAGGCGTGAAATTAGCGCAAGCTTATAAAAGAACTAACAATGTTGTAATGGCGAAAAAAACGATAGACAGTATCATAAAAAAATATCCGTCTAATGCAGCATTCCTAAAAATTAAAAAAACATTTTAACAATGATTTTAAAGAAAACTTACATCTTATCACTAGTCTTTATGGCAGTTTCATTAGTGTCTGTTAAGGGACAAAACAAACCCTACAATGGCAATCCCGATACTTCCTTTGAAACCGCACGTAAACTAGCTTTTAGTGAGCAGCGCAAGCAGGCGCAAGATACTTTGATTCATATTTTGACTAAATATCCTAATTATAGTGATATTCGAACTTTTTTAGCCACCACTTACTCTTGGGATGGCAACTATAAAAAAGCTAGAACCGAATTTGAGCAGGTCATCAAAAATGACCCTAGTAATAAAGAAAATTGGATTGCAGCAATAAAAAATGAATCTTGGAGTGACTCTTATGCCGAAGCTATCCTAATGGCAAATAAAGCTTTAAAATTATTCCCTAATGATTCTGAAATTACTCTTCTTAAGGCTGCTGCCACTGAGAAAACAAATAAACCACTAGAATCATTGGCTATTGTAGAGTCACTTTTGGATAAAAATCCAGAGGATCAAAAAGCAATTGACTACAAAGCAAGCTTATCCCAAACCTTACGCATGAACACGATAGGCGTAAGAGCTGCGGTTGATATTTACTCCAAAGTATTTGATCCGATGCAATATTATACAATAAGCTACGGGAGACAGACGAAATACGGAAGCATTATTGGAAAATTAAATTTCAATAGACGCTTTAATGAAAATGGTACTCAAGTCGAATTTGATTTATATCCAAAAATCACCAAAGGGCTATACGCTTATGTCAATATTGGTTTTGCCAATACTTTTTTGTTCCCAGACCTACGTTATGGTGCTGAACTATACAAATCATTACCTCATAGCTTGGAACTTTCGGCAGGATTTAGAACACTTAAATATAGTACCACCACAAATATTTACACGGGAAGCATTGGTTGGTACACCGGAAATAGCTATTGGTCACTACGTCCTTACTTTACTCCAGGAGATGGAGGTACGAGTACATCAGCGGCGCTTAATTATCGTAAGTATCGAAGTAATGCGAACAACTACGTTAGTTTCACTTACAGCATGGGAGTGTCGCCCGAAGTGAATCAATTCATTTTTAATGCTAATGATGCTGCCATTATCAACCTAAAAACACAACGACTTAATGCAGGGTACTACTTTACAACATCTAAAAACAAAGATGCATGGGGTGCTCAAATTGATGTAGCACACCAAGAAATAAGTTTTGATCCGGGTAGTTATTTTTGGATTTACTCCTTAATATTGACTTGGGATTTAAACTTTAAATAAACTTGAAAATAAACAACCTTTACATCAAAACTAGACCTTAGATTCAAAAAGACTATCTTTGCATAAAATTTACGTTTTATGGCTACTTTCGAGCAATTTAATCTTCCCAAATCAGTACAAAAAGCAATTGATGATTTAGGATTTACAACTCCAACTCCTATTCAGGAAAAATCATTTTCAGTAATCATGTCTGGTAGAGATATGATGGGTATTGCACAAACGGGAACTGGGAAAACTTTTGCTTATTTATTACCGCTATTAAAGCTCTACAAATTTACTCCGGGTCATACCCCTAAATTGGTTATTCTTGTTCCAACACGTGAACTAGTTGTTCAAGTGGTAGAGGAAGTTGAAAAATTGACAAAATACATGTCGGTTCGTACGGTAGGTATTTTTGGAGGTGTAAACATTAATACTCAAAAAACAACGGTTTATACAGGTTGCGACATACTTGTTGGAACACCAGGACGAATAATGGACTTAACATTAGACAATGTTATTCGTTTTGAAGAAATGCAAAAATTGGTTATCGATGAGTTCGACGAAATGCTAAACTTAGGATTTAGAACACAATTGACATCAATTTTGGCTATGATGCCTAAAAAACGTCAAAATATTCTATTCTCGGCTACCATGACAGATGAAGTAGATGCAATCTTAAATGATTATTTTGACTATCCTGAAGAAGTAACACTTTCTGCCTCTGGTACACCATTAGAGAATATTAAGCAAATTACTTATAATGTACCCAACTTTAATACTAAGGTTAACCTATTAAAACATTTGCTAAAAACGAACGAGGACATGAGCCGCGTGTTGGTTTTTGTGAATAATAAAAAAATATCTGATATGCTGCATGACCGCATCGAAGAGGATTTTGAAGATCAGTTTGGTGTCATCCACTCTAATAAATCTCAAAACTATCGTTTGAGTACTATGGCCTCTTTTCAAGAAGGAAACCTTCGAGGACTTATTACTACGGATATTATGGCCAGAGGATTGGATATCTCCAACATTACCCATGTTATCAATTTTGAAATGCCCGAAGCAGCTGAATTATACATGCACCGTATAGGTAGAACGGGTCGTGCTGATGCTACTGGTACTGCCTTAAGTTTTATCACTCCAAGAGAAGAAGAAGCTAAAGTTGAAGTTGAAGTATTGATGAACATGGAACTAGTGATGGAACCATTTCCAGTAGCTGTTGAAGTTTCAGACAAGCTTATCGAACCTGAGAAAGACAGGCAGGTCATAAAGTTTTTGACCAAGAAGAAAAAATTAGATGGAGATGGTGCTTTCCACGAGAAATCGAAAAAGAATAAAAAAGTAAATCTTGGTGGTCCTGGTGTAACCAAGAAAAAAACACATGGCTCGGTGAACAGAAACATGCTAAAAATTCAAGCTCAGAAAAAGAAAAAGAAAAAGTAATAGATTAAAAAATTAAGTAACTCCCGAAAACACAACTCGTGCTTTCGGGATTTTTTTATTGCTTAGTAAAAACAAGGCACACTGGCGCACAAAGTTCGATACGTTTACCCGTATCAGTTAAATCGCCTGAAATCATATCGCGTTTAAAAATTACAACTTCATTCGAATACTGATGTCCTACCAACAGATAATTTCCCGTAGGATCAATCACAAAATTCCTAGGACCTTTCCCTAAGGTACTTGTAATACCTACTCTTTCGACTAATCCGTTTTTAAGTATTTTAAAGGTAGTGATACTATTCCCTTCTCCGCGATTGGTAGCATAGAGAAACAATCCATCAGGCGTTAAATGAATATCAGCCGCTCCAACAGCTCCCTTGAAATCAGTGTCAAGAATAGAGGTTTCTTGGATCTTTGTTAATTTCCCTTTTGCGTAAGCGAAAACTGTTAAACCACCGTCAAGTTCCTGCAGCAAGTACACAAATTTCCCGTTTTTACTAAAAGTTAAATGCCTTGGACCACTACCCGCTTTAATCGCCGTACTGTCCGTTCGTACAAGAATTTTATCCTCTGAATTTGGATTATATTGATAGGTGTAAATTTTATCGGTTCCTAAATCATTCGACAAAACATGCTTTTTATCTGGCGAAAAATACACCATATGAGCATGTGGTTTTTCTTGTCTCTTAGTATTAATACTGCTACCGCTGTGGTTCACAACTTGCTTGGCTGTTGTTAAACTACCATCTTTGTTTTTTCCAAAAATACTGATGTTCCCTCCTGTATAATTGGCAACGATAACATTTTTAGAATCATTAATAATGTAGCAAGGATCAGCACCTTGGGAAGCTTGTTTATTCATAAAATCAAGTTTACCTGATTTAGGCTCGTAACCAAAGGCGCTGATCCTTGCTACATTATTAATGATTCTAAAAATGTTATCG
>NZ_JAQWTM010000355.1 GCF_029242675.1 Flavobacterium sp. | reverse complement strand
AGAATTTGCAAAAGTAAATCCCGTGATTGAAGAATTTAGATTGAGTATTTAAAACCAATTGGTCCTAAATAGTTAAAGTAAGAAACCTTAGCTGTCCAAAAGCCGAGGTTTCTTTTTTAGGTAGAAGAAATAAAAGTGATGAAATATAAAATGCTGGTCCTAGACATGGACGACACCTTGTTAAACGATGACCATAAGATTTCAATTGAAAATAGAGAAATGTTGGCCAAAGCCAAAGAAAAAGGAGTACTAGTAATCTTAGCTTCGGGGCGACCAACTCCTGCTATGACTGCGTATGCAAAAGAACTTGGCTTGGAAGATTCCTATATGATTTCGTACAATGGAGCAGTAATTACCAATTTGAAGGAAAACGAAATTATTTTTGAGCAAACATTGACGCAAGAGCAAATTTATGAATTGTACGATTACAGTGTGCAGCACAACACTCACATTATAACGTATGTAGAGGGAAAGGTGGTAAGTGAAACAAGTTCTGAATATATAGATATAGAATTAAATATTACAGGTTTAGAACATAATAAAGTATTAGATTTTAAAGCAGCAGTGCAGTCTTCAGCAGTGAAATGTATTTTGTTAGAAGAACCTTCTTATTTAAGAGAAGTAGAGCAGCATTTAAAGGCTGCAATGCCTCATTTAAGTGTGTGCATGTCTAAACCTTTTTTCTTAGAAGTAGCTCAAAATGGCATCGACAAAGGCGCTAGTGTAAAATTCTTAGCCGATAAATTAAATATTTTACAATCAGAAGTGATCGCCGTTGGGAATGCAGGTAATGATTTGTCCATGATCGAATACGCTGGTTTAGGTGTGTGGGTCGATAATGTAGATGCTCACCTGCGGGACAAAGCAGATGTTATTGTAGCCTCTAACAACAATGATGGCGTAGCCGAAGTTGTGAAGAGATTTATCTTAGCCTAATTACTGTCAAATAAAAAAACCGTTAGAATTTATTTGATCCTAACGGTTTTTTGTTGTCTTTGACTTTCTATTGTAAAATCATAAATGTCTTTTTTCTTTTTCCGTCATTCATCATAATGAATTTGTTGGATTCATAAGTACCATAATAAGGCAGGTAAAACTCATTGTTTTTATTGTCTTGAATTTTGTTGTAGGCTACTTCTCCCGTTTTTGAATATTCTAAATCGTATAGTGCGGTAGATTCCAACCATGATTTAGATAATTTGACGCGTCCGTCTGCTTTTTCAGTCAAGTTTTTACCAGAGTTTAAAATAAGGTGTAAACTGTCATCTTTCAAAAATGCATTGTAGGATGGGTTGTTGGCTCTTTTAAAAACACTTCTTCCCCAAACTAAATCTCCAGCTGAATTGAACTTTAAAATTAAAATATCATCGTAGTGATAAACGGTTTGCATATAGCCACCGTAGGCTCCAGAGCTCACGTATACTTGCGATACATAAAATTCTTCGGCAATAAGGAACGTATTGTTTTCTTTGTCTTTTAACAAATAGTCAATATCAAAATTCCTCAATTCTTTCTGCTTTTCACTTTTGTTTTCTGCTTCTCTGTAACCGTATAAGTCATCGTATACCTGTTTTGGTAAATTCTGTAGTTTTTTTGATTTGACAGTCAAATTATCGGTATCGATGATAAAATTGCAACCACCTTTAATTCTATTGACATTTAATTCAGAATAAAAACCAATTAGCTGCAATTCATTTTTATTAAATGAAATGCTCAAGGATTTAATATGTTCCTTTTCTAAATCGATTAAAATGAAGCTGGTTTTTGCTTTCGTAATTTTGTTCAATACAAACTGATAATTAGCTTGTCCCTGATTTTTTTTATTTGAAGAACCTTCAATGTATAATTTACCTAAAGAGTAGACCGTAGCGTCATTAGTAATGTAAAGATCATTGTGTTCAAAAGTTTTTTCAACATCTTCTTGATACGATGTTGTAAAGACTAAATTTTCATTTTTAGATTCATAAACTCTTACTGTGTAGGAGTTTTTGTTTTTAAGAATGTTATCAGTGGCAATTGCAAAATAGTTACCATCAGGTGATAAAGCGAAATTAGTCTTGTGTTTGTTTTTGGTGCTAAATAAAGACTGATTTTTTTCGAC
This sequence comes from Flavobacterium sp., assembly GCF_029242675.1. Lineage (GTDB taxonomy): Bacteria > Bacteroidota > Bacteroidia > Flavobacteriales > Flavobacteriaceae > Flavobacterium. Next base: position 8,916 of record NZ_JAQWTM010000355.1, on the reverse strand, counting down.
AGTAGTTGTAAAAATCGTAGTCTTATTATATAATTTTGTAGATAAATTGAGTGTGTGACAGTACAGTACTCTTTCATTTTTACTTGGAGAAGCAACTGTAAATAATTTTACTTGATCTTTATAGAATAAATCACCAACATATTGTTCATCGTCTTCACTAGCAACCGTTTTAGAAAAAGTTTTAGCGAGTTTACTGTCAAAAATATCGAATAAAAAATCTTTTTTACCATTTCTAATGATGGAAGTTTCACCGGACTGCGCTGTGTGTATGGATAGGATATCAACGGATTTGATATCATCTTCATATTCTGCACTTTCAGTTACTTTTAGTTGCGTGTTGGTTTGTGCTTGAGCAAAATAACTGTTTATCAATAAGCAGATTAAAACTAGTTTTTTCATAATTTTTTTTGTTTTGTATTTCGTTTTGGTTGGTTTGTGATAAAGTATTAAGTCAAGGAAAGTAATCATAAACTATAAAACCACGGTAGAGTGACTTTTTACTTTTTCTTTTTAGGAGGTTTACACGCTTTGCAAAAATCAGCAAGGGCGTCTATTTGTGAAAGCACCTTTGTATTAAGAACGGTAAGTTTACCTTCATCTTGGCCTAAGTTGGTCGCTTTAGAAGCAATACCATTTTGTTCAATTAATTCTTTTTCTATTTGCTCGTATATAGGTTTCAAAAAAGTAATATCTGAGAAGGTTCCTTTGTTTTCATATATTTTTTGTCTCAATCTGCGCGCATACAACTCGGATAAATTGAATTGGTATTGAGCAAATTGGACTAATTTATTTGCGGTAGCAGCATCTGGAGCAACGATCATCGCAGCATCTTTCTGGAAAGCACAGCTTACTTTTGAGTTGAAATTTTTAGTAAACATAAATTCTACATTACTCATTTGGAAACCAAATTCTAAATTAGAAGCGGTTTGCATTGACGTAATAGTTGTGCCTCCCACTTGCGTTTCATTTGATTGAAAGTCGGATAACTGTAATTGATACGTGCCATCCCAGTCTATTTTATTTTGTGCAGTTCCTAAAACTGAAATAAGCAGTGCTAGCGTAAGAAAAAATTTGTTCATTGTGGTTTGCGATTTTGGTAACGGTCGTAAAAGTATCTAAAAGTATTGATTTTTGAAATTGTTTTTAAAACTAATCTCACAAACAGTACAGAGTAAATTGCTAAATTCTAATTTGTTTCTAAAAAATGTTTGTAAATTTGCACACGCTATTTTTTGACAACGATTTCATCAATAGCGCTCATTTATGGAAAATAGAAAAAAAGTTGCCTTTTACACCTTAGGTTGTAAACTAAATTTTTCGGAAACATCGACAATCGCTCGTAGTTTTCAAGACGAAGGATTTGATCGTGTAGGTTTTGAAGAAGTGGCGGATATGTATGTCATCAATACCTGCTCCGTTACTGAAAATGCCGATAAGCAGTTCAAGCAAGTTGTCAAAAAGGCAATGAAATTAAACAACCAAGCCTTTGTAGCTGCCGTTGGATGCTATGCTCAGTTAAAACCTGAAGAGCTAGCCGCAGTTGATGGAGTTGACCTAGTTTTAGGGGCGACCGAAAAATTTAAAATTACGGATTATATTAACGATTTGTCTAAAAACGACATGGGCGAAGTGCACTCGTGTGAGATCGCTGATGCTGATTTTTATGTAGGTAGTTATTCCATAGGTGATCGAACTAGAGCATTTTTAAAAGTGCAAGATGGTTGCGATTATAAATGTACATATTGTACTATTCCGTTGGCACGTGGAATTTCACGTTCAGACGAATTAGAAAATGTATTGAAAAATGCCGCCGAAATTTCGAAGCAAAACATCAAAGAAATTGTGCTTACGGGTGTCAATATTGGAGATTATGGTAAAGGCGAATTTGGAAATAAAAAACACGAACATACTTTTCTTGAATTAGTACAAGCCTTAGATGAGGTTGAAGGAATTGAGCGATTACGTATTTCATCGATAGAGCCTAATTTATTAAAAAACGAAACGATAGAGTTTGTCTCTAAAAGCCGAACTTTTGTACCGCATTTCCACATTCCGTTGCAATCAGGAAGCAATGCGATTTTAAAGTTAATGAAGCGCAGGTATCAAAGAGAAGTCTATACCGAAAGAGTCAATAAAATTAGAGAAGTCATGCCTCACGCCTGTATAGGTGTGGATGTGATCGTTGGCTTTCCTGGTGAAACCGATGAACACTTTCTAGAAACCTACTATTTTTTGAATGAAATGGATATTTCATACCTACATGTTTTTACCTATTCAGAACGTGATAATACAGAGGCTGCTGCTATGGATGGCGTGGTTGCTGCCAATGTTCGTGCTAAACGCAGTAAAATGTTACGTAGTTTATCTGTAAAAAAACGTCGTGCTTTTTATGAAAACCAATTAGGAAGCAACAGGACTGTTTTATTCGAAAGTGAAAATAAAGAAGGTTACATTCATGGATTTACCGAGAACTATGTAAAAGTAAAAACACCTTGGAATCCGGCTTTAGTAAATACACTGCATGACATTAATTTAACTCGAATTGATGAAGACGGAAGTGTAAGAATGGAATTCCTAAATGTAGAAGTGTAAACTCAAAAGGGATTAGAATAGAAAAACCATTAAGAAAATAGCATCTCTATTTCTTAATGGTTTTTTTTATGCTAGCTTTTAAATTGACGGCCAATAGCCATATTAATCTTCTTTAATTACCAATTGTAAAGAGTTTATATAGTCCGTATCGAATTCAATGACTCTAATTTTATCAGGGTTAAAACTTAATTCTCCGCCAAATTCACCTCGTATATCAAGGAAGTCAATCGTGAGCTCTTCCTTGTTTAATTCGATTAATTTTCCAAGGTAAGCTGATTTTGATGATTTTTTTGCGATTTGGAATACGCCATATTTTTTATCCAAATAGCTAATGATCGAAGCTAAATCTTTAATAGGAATAATGTCCTCAGCATTGGTTTTTACTCCTTTTAACCGAATCACTTTCTCAGTAAACTCATGGTCTTCATCACGATGGATACTTTTTATATTTTTGTTTTTAAGCAAAACATAACCGTCTACGATAAAATCAACCGGGTTGTTCCGCAGCAAAATCCACTCATCAGAGTAATCAATTAAAAAACCTGAAAATATTTCTCTTTTATCTTCAAATTCTATTGAAATTAATTGTCTTAAATATTTTTCCATTGGATTGTAAATTAGGGATTAGTAGACCAGATACTGCTGTTTTTGATAAAAACTCTTTTGTTTAACTTTAGCTGGGCAATGATTAATTCGGCAATATCTTCTGCTTGCATGACGGTTTCAGGATTCCCATCCGTTAATTTTAATTCTTTGGCCATATCAGTGGCAACGGTACTTGGTGTTAACGCTGTTACACGCACATTATGTTTGCGCATTTCCTGCATTAGCGAGTCAGTTAATCCAAGAACAGCAAATTTAGATGCACTATACGCACTTGTCATCGCATTACCGGCTAAACCTGCTGTGGAGGAAATATTGATGATATCACCTGATTGTTGTGCTATCATTGTTGGCAAAATAGCGCGGGTCATAAAATAGGTTCCCATTAAATTTACTTGAATGATGCGTTCCCAATCGGTAGGTTCTAAATCTAGAAATTTACCAAAAGAGGCAATTCCCGCATTGTTAATTAAGATGTCGATAGTACCAAATTCAGCCAAAGCTTTTTCAGCTGCTAGATTAACCGAATTGATGTCAGCAACATCAGCAGTGATCGCGATGGCTTTTACACGCAACGCTCGTGCTTTCGCAGCCACATTGTTAATTTCTTCTTGCGTTCGAGCAACTAAAATAACATTTACTCCTTCTTTTGCTAGTGCTAGTGCAATTGCTTTTCCTATTCCTTTTCCAGCGCCTGTGATTAAGGCCGTTTTATTTTTGATATCGGTCATTGTGTTTTTAATTATTGTTTGATAAACAAAGTTAAGGCTTTGAAAATTTTTAAATGATATTAAAAAGTTAAAAATGGAATCGCTGAAAAGCGACTTTTCTTAAAATTTGATAAGATTATCTAAAAATTACATAACAGCTAAGAAGACTAAAGGTTGCAATTTTACATCAGAAGATTTACATGATAAAAGCCGTAGTAAAAATAAAGCTATGACGGTAGAAAAGTGGTCAAGTGAATCTAATAACAACCATCAATTAAAAACAATTAAAACTAATTTTATGAAAAAGATACATTTACTTCTAGCCGGTTTTGCAATGACAGCTTTAGTTTCTTGCAAACAAGAAACTACAAAAGAATCCAATGAAACAAAGAAACCGGTAAAGGTAATTGAGCGACATGAACCAAAAGAGGTTTCTTATTCGTTAGAAAACACCCAAGACTGGCTAGTCAAAAATAAAGAAAGTGCTAGCAGCTTGCAAATTGCATATGCTATAAATAGAACGGATGCAGCCAATTTAAAGAAAATGGATTCGATTATAGTTCCTAAAGATCTAAGCGGAGATTTAGAATTTTATTTGCCTTTTCCGCTTGAAGTGGAAGCTTTGAATGAGGTTGACAAAATTATTTTGTTTTCTTACCCTTCTCAAACCTTTGCCGCTTATGAAAACGGACAATTGGTTCGTACGGGACCCACAAGTATGGGAAGAGAAAAAGATCAAACACCAACAGGCTTATTTTTTACCAACTGGAAAGCAGAGGAAACTACGAGTACTTTTAATGACGAATGGGATTTAAAATGGAATTACAACATCGAAAATAAACTTGGAGTAGGTTTCCACCAATATGAATTACCGGGTGTCCCTGCTTCTCACTCTTGTTTGCGTTTGCAAGAAAGAGATGCTCGTTACTTATACGACTGGGCTGATCAATGGGTTCTTGCTGATGCCGAAACGGTAAAGGTAAAAGGAACTCCAGTGGTTGTTTTTGGGAAATATGATTTTAAAGCTCCAAAGCCATGGTTAGCCTTGCTGAAAAACTCAAAGAGTTTAAACTTAACCGAAGAGGATATACAACAGTTAGTGCAACCGCATTTGAACACTATTATGAAAGAGCAAAAAAACAGAGCTGCTAATAAAGCGTAATCCTACTTTAGGTCTAAAGTCAATTTATGAATCGTACTTTCTTGCACATCATTATCCTTATCATCGCAGAGTAGGAATTGAATTTGGTCTTTAGTTTTTGAAAATAGAGTTAGCCCTTCAAATTTATTTGTAGGGCTAATTTTTTTTGTAAAATCTATTTTCATGGTTTCGATATCAATTCGGCCAATAATGCTTCCCAATATTTCGCCGTCGTCATAAGTGTTGACTGTTTTTTCGGCTGAGGCCAAAAAGTAAATTTTGTCTTCGACTCTGATCGCATCGGTAAACGAAGTTCGCACTCCTTTTATTTTTGGAAGTTTGTACGTATTGGCAATTAAACTGAATTCCTGATCTAGTTTTTGGGCATGGAGCGTATAAATGATGTTTTTATTGGTGCTTCCGTTACCACGATTGAATAAATACCAATCTTCGCTGGTATAAATGACACCTTCAAGGTTAAAATCTTGGGGTAAAACTGATTCAAAACTCTGCATCACGGCATAAAGATCCGTGAGGTTATTGGTGCTTGTCTTTTTTTTTGTTTTTAAATCGAAGGCAATCATTGTATTTCGCTTGTCAGTTGATCCTGAGCCAAATATATACAAGGTGTCTTGAAAATGAGCGAGAGACTCAAAATCAGGTTTGTCTTGTTTTGGGATGTTTGGTAGAGCGTTTTTTAATAGCGGATATTGGTTTAGCGTTTGTGTAGGGATCGCATACTCATAGATAAAACCACTGTTATCACTAATAATGTACAGTGAATCCTCTTGATAAAAAAGTCCTGAAGCAGCACCAATGCCGATAATGTGAAATAGGATTTCGAGCGTGAATTTCTCCATGAATTGTTGTTGTTTTTAGCCCTGATTGTAATAGAAATACTTTTTAAAAGGAATTGTATTTTTTATGGGAGGTGCAGAGCGACCAACGGAAGCTCCTGCAAGGACCTAAAAAAAAAACAATTGCTTGAAAAGTATTGCCATGAAAAGCAGGAAATAGCTACCCAAAAATACTATATTTACTTTAATTAAAAACGGTATTCTATGAAATCTATAAATCCAGAAAATTTTAAAGTCGTAGGTCCAATCGACCTTTCAAAAATTCCCACTAACTTATTTAATGAAGCTAGCGATGATGATAAGGAGAATAAATTAGATAAGGTTCAAAAAAAATTAAGTGAATTGCAGGACATAATGTATGCGCACAACCGCTATGGGGTTTTGATTTGTTTGCAAGGAATGGATACTTCGGGTAAGGATAGTTTGATTCGGGAAGTTTTTAAGGAATTCAATCCAAGAGGTGTTCAAGTATATAGTTTTAAAACGCCCAACTCGACGGAGTTAGAGCATGATTATTTATGGAGGCATTACCTAGCATTGCCTGAGAAGGGGAAGTTTGCTGTTTTTAATCGAACGCATTACGAGAATGTGCTAGTAACCAGAGTGCATCCGGAGTATATTATGAATGAGAATTTGCCGGGTATCGAAAAAGTAGCAGATATTACGCCAGAATTTTGGGAAAACCGCATGCAGCAAATTAATAATTTTGAAAAGCATATCGCTCAAAACGGAACTATTGTTTTGAAATTTTACTTGCATTTAAGCAAAGAGGAGCAACGCAAGCGATTGTTGAGACGACTGGAGAAGGAGGAGCACAATTGGAAATTTTCGGTTGGTGATCTTAAAGAGCGGGAACGTTGGGATGATTATATGAACTATTACCAAGAGGCAATTAATAATACAGCTACGGAATACGCGCCTTGGTATGTTGTTCCTGCTGATGACAAGGATATGTGTCGTTATATTATTGCCGAAATTATTTGGAATGAAATGCAAAAATACACCGATATAAAGGAACCAGAGTTAGACGATAAGGTAAAGCTAAACTTGGGCCTTTATAGGGATCAATTAATGAAAGAATAACAAAAGGGCTCTGAAATTTCAGAGCCCTTTTAACTAATTCAATTTTAACTAATTCAATTTTATTAGTTTTTATAATTTGAAACCGTAAGCTAAACGTACACCTACTTGTCCTACTCCTTTACCAGTAGCTCCGTTGTTGTTGATTTTAGCAAAGTCAGAGTAGTGCTCATAGTGAACTGAGATATCTACGAATTTTGTAGCATAACCAATTGTTGGAGATAACAATAATGAAGTACCATTGCTTTTATTAGAAACTCCAAAAGCAGCTCCAGCTTCACCCATTACATAAAATTGGTCATCCCAAATAAAAGCTTTGAAACCAGCTTTAGCAGGAATAAATCCTAAGTCTTTTCCAGCCACCTGTCCAGGAATCGCATCTGATTGACTCACGAAAAGGTTAGTGTAACCTGTAGTTGCAGTTAAAGAGTATCTTTTAGATAAATCGTACTGTAACCTAACATCACCACCTAAGGCTAATTTGTAAGGATCGTTAGTAGCATATCCTGCGTTTACACCTACTCCTAAACGAAATCCCTGATCGTAGTTAGTTGCTGTTGGCGTTTCTTGTGCTGAAGTTGTGTTAGAAAATAGAGCAGCTATCGCTACTAAAAGTACTGTTTTGAATTTTGTTGTCGTTTTCATACTATTTGTTTTTTTATTTATAATTAAGAAGTCATCGTTTTATCATTGTTTGTTGTTGATGACGTTGACAAAAGTAGAATGGAAGCGAGAGGGAAATGTTATAGGATTTTCAGTTTTTGTTATAGAATAATTATTTTAGGATGTTTGCTGTCTCGTTCGTTCCTTTGATAGTAAGGGTTAAGAGTAATTTTTTGAGCAAACTTTAAGATTAGTAGTCAACAACTTAGGACCTGCGTCCTAATATAAAAATCATTTTTGAAGAGAAGTTATTTTAAAGTCACCATTTTGTTTAAAAAAAGGACTTTATGTAAAATTAACGTATAATTTACACCTAATATCCTACAAGTATTTTAAGTTTTAGTAATCTTAAGTTCATTTAGTTTTAAAATACCAAGCCTTTCTTTGCTTCAAATTTTAAAAGATAAACAAATGAAAAAAATTATTTTAGGGTTATTGTTGGGAGCGGCTTTTGTTTCCTGTGAAAATGATAAAGTCGAATCAACAGTTGTTTTAGCTGACCAATCAGTTACACCCGTTTTATTAAAGAAAAAATCAGGTTTTGAAAAATTAGAGTTATTTTCATTGCTAACCTCTGATGATGTACTGCCACAAAGTCCCAACTTTGTTTTTGGAGGATCAGCTGATGGAAGCGGTTTGTTGAAAAACGGTGATGGTACTTTTACCTTTTTAGTCAACAACGAAGATAATTTTTCGGTTTCCAGAATTACATTAGACAAAACGTTTAAACCTGTAAAAGGCGAATATTTGTTAAACTCTAATGGAGGAACTTGGAGATTGTGTGGCGCTACAATGGCAACTCCAGCGGAGCACGGTTTTGGTCCGCTTTATTTAACCTGTGGAGAATCAGGTGAAGAGTCTCGTACACATGGTGTAAACCCTTACGCTGATGCAGGAACTGCAAATGTATCCAAAGAGCTTCCTGGATTGGGTCGCTTGAGTGCCGAGAATGCGCTGCCATTGAAGGCTACGGCTTATGCAGGAAAAACGGTTATTGTAATTGGTGATGATGACTCCGGAACTTACGGAGGGCAACTTTTTATGTACGTATCAAACACTGTGGGTGATCTTGCTAACGGTTCTTTGTATATGATGAAGCGAACTACAGATAATCAAAGAGAGAAAGATATGGTTAGCGGTGAATCGTATCCGGTATCTTTTGTCAAAATTGAGAATCATACCACGATGACAGGAGCACAAATAAATGCTTCAGTTAATACCTTGAAAGCAATTAAATTTGGTCGTGTCGAGGATTTAGATTACCGCAAAG
>NZ_JAQWTM010000349.1 GCF_029242675.1 Flavobacterium sp. | reverse complement strand
TATTTTGAAATTATATGACATAATGTCGTTAGGCCATTTAATAGATAAAGCAGGTATATTAACTGTTTCTAAAGCAGTGTAAATCGCTAAAGCTACCGCAATGTTTAAGGTAAAAATGTGGTTGATATCTAAAATTGTTTCCTTAACAAAGACACTCATAGTTAGATTCTTACCCGTTTCTGAATCCCAAATTGAACCCATTTGACCTTTACCTTTGGTCTGATTTTCGGCGGTTACCACGGTAAAGTTTTCTAGTTGTTGGGATTTCGAGAGCTCTTTCATAAACTCGTTTGTTGAATCTATGGCATCGAGTTTGATTAACTTCATGAGGTGTTATTTTTAAACATAATTTAATTATATGTTAAGGTTCAAAAATAATGACAAAAAATGGTAACTTTACAAACTTATATAAAAATTTTTCATGGCAAAAAAGACAATAAATAATGATGACCTTTTGGCAAACATTATAAAGGGAATCGAAGAAGTAAAAGGAAATGATATAGATATTCTCGACCTAAGAGAGATTGATAGCGCTGTATGTGACTATTTCGTAATTTGCAATGGAAACTCCAACACACAGGTAAACGCGATCGTTAATTCAATTCAAAAAGTAGTTTCGAAAGAAATAAAAGATAAACCATGGCATGTGGAAGGATCTGACAATGCAGAATGGGTACTTATGGATTATGTAAACATCGTAGTTCACGTTTTTCAGAAACAAATTAGAGAATATTACAACATCGAAAGCTTGTGGGGAGATGCAAAAATTACCACAATAGCTAACAAATACTAAAAATAGAATGGCAAAAGAAAATAATCCGAATCCTAATAAATTTAAAGTTAGTCCATGGTTAGTGTATACGGCCATTTTACTAATTTTTCTTTTTATTACCTTTATAACTGGCAGTTCAAGCTTGCAAGAGCCTGCCCAATTAACCTCTTCTAAATTCAATACATTCCTAGAAAAAGGTCAAATTGAAAAAGTAATTGTTTACAACAAGACAGAAGCAGAGGTTTTCTTAAAACCGGAAGCACTAAAGGAGAAAGAACATAAACAAGTTGCCAAAGACATTTTTGACCGTCCTAACAAAGGACCTCAATACACGTTTGAAATTGGTAACGATCAAATTTTTCAAACAAAACTGGAAAAAGCAGTTGCGGACGGAAAATTGAAAGATTTTAATTTCCTAGCTAAAAGCAATTGGTCTGATTTAATCATTAGCTTCTTACCAATTATTATCATTATTGGAGTTTGGATCTTCATAATGCGTAAAATGTCTGGTGGTGGTGCTGGCGGTGGTGGTCAAATTTTTAATATTGGAAAATCAAAAGCAAAACTTTTTGATGAAAAAACCGATGTTAAAACCACTTTTAAAGATGTTGCCGGACTTGAAGGAGCGAAAGAAGAGATACAAGAAATTGTAGAATTCTTGAAAAACCCCGAGAAATACACCAATTTAGGAGGTAAGATCCCGAAAGGAGCACTACTAGTAGGACCTCCTGGAACAGGTAAAACATTATTAGCTAAAGCAGTAGCTGGAGAAGCGCAAGTTCCGTTTTTCTCATTATCAGGTTCTGATTTTGTTGAAATGTTTGTAGGTGTAGGTGCATCACGTGTACGTGACTTATTCAAGCAAGCCAAAGAGAAATCGCCTGCAATTATTTTCATTGACGAAATTGATGCGGTAGGTAGAGCTAGAGGAAAAAGCAATATGTCAGGCGGTAATGACGAAAGAGAAAACACTTTAAATCAGTTATTAACTGAGATGGATGGTTTTGGAACAAATACAAACGTAATCGTACTTGCTGCTACAAACAGAGCAGACGTTTTAGACAAAGCCTTGATGCGTGCCGGTCGTTTTGACAGACAAATATTCGTTGACTTACCCGATATCAGAGAAAGAGCCGAAATCTTTAAAGTACACTTGGGACCTTTGAAAAAAGTAGAAGGTCTAGATTTAGACTTTTTAGCAAAACAAACTCCTGGTTTCTCTGGAGCTGATATTGCTAATGTATGTAACGAAGCAGCATTAATTGCAGCTCGATACAACAAAACAGCAGTTGATAAACAAGATTTCCTTGATGCTGTTGACAGAATTGTTGGTGGTTTAGAAAAGAAAAATAAAATTGTTACACCCGAAGAGAAAAAAGCAATTGCTATTCACGAAGCGGGTCACGCAACAGTAAGTTGGATGCTAGAACATGCAGCGCCACTTATTAAGGTAACAATTGTACCAAGAGGTCAAAGTCTTGGAGCAGCTTGGTATTTACCTGAAGAGCGTCTAATTGTGCGTCCAGACCAAATGCTAGACGAAATGTGTGCTACTATGGGAGGAAGAGCTGCTGAAAAAGTAACTTTTAATCGCATTTCAACAGGTGCCCTAAGTGATCTAGAGAAAGTAACCAAACAAGCGAGAGCTATGGTTACGATTTATGGACTGAATGATAAAATAGGTAATGTAACCTATTATGATTCTACTGGACAAAGCGAATACAGCTTCTCTAAACCGTACTCAGAAGAAACGGCTAAGGTGATTGACATGGAAATTTCAGCTTTAATAGAAAGCCAATATCAAAGAGCGATCACCATTTTGGAAGAAAACAAAGATAAATTAAATCAACTTGCTGATATACTAATTGAAAAAGAGGTAATCTTTAAAGATGATTTAGAAGCTATTTTTGGTAAACGTACTTTCGATAAAAATCTTGAAGAAGTGGTGTCATAACACGTCCTTTTTTGCAATATTTATAAAATCTTAATTCAAAAGCTACTTTTGAATTAAGATTTTTTTATCTTTGGACGTTTTCAAATCACATATAAAGTACCTTAATAAGATATGAGTCTTTTTAAAAAAATTTTTGGTTCTAGTATTTCTGCTTCAGATGAAGAAAAGGAAAAGGAAAGTAACGGTGCTGCATCCGAAATCAATATGTCTATAGACGAACAGTTTATCTATCATTTTAAGAAAAATGGTGGTAAATTTTTATACTGTGAAAACGTCGCTGAAGTAAAAGAACAATTCGAAAACATACTAGAAGAAAACGATTGGTTTGAAAGTGAAGTTCTTTGTTTTGACCCGACACTTTACCCTATTTTAGAAGAAAACAAGCTTATCTATAAGCAAGTTCGCAATCCCAAATTTTTATTTTCATCTTGCGAAAACTTAATTGCCGAAGAAGGATCTATTTTATTTTCCTCTAATCAAATTAAGCAAAACAAGCCAAATGAGCTACCTGTAGACATAATCATATATGCTACAACAAGCCAAATATTAGCCATGAAAAGCGACAGCTTGAGTGCTATCAAAAGAAAATACGAAAGAGATTACCCAACTAACATTACAGCAATTAAATATTTTGAAAAAGCAAAAGAAGAGGACTTTACCCAATATGGTAGTTCCGCTAAAAACCTTTATTTGCTGCTTTTAGAAGATCTTTAAAATGAATGAAACTTTAAAGAGATCGATATCAGGCGCTGTATATATCATTTTATTAATCGCCTCCATCTTATTTTCGACTGAAAGCTTTATACTTTTATTTGGAGTGTTTCTACTTATTGCCACCTACGAGTTTTGTGCCTTAGTTCAGGTTAGAAAAATCATACCCATTACTATCGTTTTTCTATTTTACAGCGCTATTGCACTGATTAGTTATTATCGACTAGAAACAGAATTATGTTTGAGCGAAAATTTCGGAATTAATACAAGACTAGATTGCGATATCCCTTTACTCAATAATGTATTGCTATTCATAACATTATTTGTGTCTATTAAATGTCTCTTCTTTTTATTTGATGACAAAGTACAATCCATTACCACAAGTTCAAAGTACCTATATTTACTAGGTTATATCGTATTGCCTTTTATATTTATTACCAAGATTTCCTTTGGTATTAAGGATTACAATCCCAAAATTATCATAGGTTTATTTATTATTATTTGGACGAACGATACTTTTGCTTATATCGTAGGAAAGTCAATTGGAAAAAACAAACTCTTTGAACGTATTTCACCGAAGAAAACAATAGAGGGATTTGTAGGAGGAGTAGTATTCGCGGTATTTGCAGGATACTTGATATCGAAATTATATATTAAACCTAAACCTAGTTTTAGCGAAAAATCAATTTTGATTTGGACAGTAATTGCTTTATTAGCAGGTATTTTTGGAACTATAGGAGATTTAGTTCAATCCAAATTTAAAAGAATAGCTGGAGTTAAAGACAGCGGAAAAATAATGCCAGGCCATGGAGGCATACTAGATCGTCTAGATAGTGTTATATTTGTAGCACCAATAATATTTTTATTTTATCAAATTTTAAATTATGTTTCATAAAGAAGGAACCAAGACTATTTTTTTAGGAATGATTTTTACTGTAGCAGTATTATTATTATCCGATCGTTTTATCACTACCGAATGGCTTAAATGGTTATTACAAGGTGGCGGAGTATTGATTTTAATAATTATTTTACAATTTTTCAGAAACCCAAAAAGAACTTTTATTCTGAATGAAAATCATATTTTAGCACCTGTTGATGGTGAAGTGGTGGTAATTGAAGAAGTGTTTGAAGGAGAATATTTTAAAGACAAGCGTTTACAAGTGTCTATTTTTATGTCACCAATTAATGTACACGTCACTCGTTACGCAATGAATGGTATAATCAAGTTTAGTAAATACCATCCTGGAAAGTTTTTAGTTGCTTGGCATCCTAAAGCAAGTGAGGAAAATGAAAGAACAACTGTTGTAATTGAAAACAATACTTTTGGAGCGATTTTATACCGCCAAATTGCGGGTGCATTGGCAAGACGAATTGTGAATTATGCCGAAGAAGGAATGCAAGTAGTACAAGGTACTGATGCAGGTTTTATCAAGTTTGGTTCAAGAGTAGACCTATTTTTACCGCTAGGAACTAAAGTTGATGTTGTTTTAAACCAAAAAGCAATTGGAGGTAAAACAATAATCGCAGTAAAAAATAATGACTAATACTGATTTAGATAGCCGATTTCAGGAGGCAGTAGCTAAGGCTTCCCTCATGACTCAAGCATCCCTACCACAAGATGTACAATTGCGTCTCTATGCCTTTTACAAGCAAGCAACTTTTGGTCATGTAGATATACAGCAAAGCGCCGCTTATCATTTGAGAGATGCCTTTAAAATCAACGCTTGGATGCAAATCAGTCATTTTACGCCCGATGAAGCTAAAGAAAATTATATTGAAATTATTAATGCCATCTTAAAGAAATAACAAGCACCATGAAAAAAATTAATTTAGCATTAACAAGCCTTGTACTAATTAGTTTTTTAAGTTCTTGTAATGATAAAAAACTGACCGAAGTGGTAGAAGTTCCTTTACCAACCGCTCAGGAAAAGGTAACCATTGGATTTCCTGATGACGTTAAGGCAGCGGAAGGTTCTTTTCAACTCGACAAGCTTCCCTACCCGTACGACGCATTGGCGCCAACTATATCGCCATTGACACTCGAAGTGCATTATTCAAAGCATTATCTTACTTATACTAATAACCTGAACGAGGCAATTGCAGGAACCGAATATGAAAATCAATCTATCGAAGATATTTTATCAAAAGTAGATCCTAATGACACTGAATTGCGTAATAATGCAGGTGGCTATTACAATCACACCTTATACTGGCGTTCTATGGCTCCTAATGCAGGTGGTGTACCATCGGATACGTTAGCTGCTGTCATTACTAGAGATTTTGGCTCTTATGATAATTTTGTTAACAGCTTTAAAGCGGAAGCAACTAAGCAGTTTGGCTCAGCTTGGGCATGGGTAGTAGTGGACAAATACGGAAAACTAAAAGTCACTAGTTCCCAAAATCAAGACAATCCCTTGATGAGAAATGCCCTAGTCCCTGGAACTCCAATTTTAGCACTAGATCTATGGGAACACGCCTATTATTTAGGATATCAATACCGACGTCGCAATTACATCGATTCGTTTTTTGAAGTAATCAATTGGAAAAAAATCAACGAAAATTACGAAGCAGCTATCCGAAGAAAATATTAGCTGCTACTTCTTATTAAAAAGCTGGTATTCCTTTCAGATACCAGCTTTTTGCATTTTTAATTATTTGCTTTCTAATTGGTAAATAAAAGATTCTAGTGGTGCAATATGAACTTGAACTAGTCCTACTCCATTTACAACCTCTAAAATAACTTTGCTTTCTTTATACAATTGGTCCACAAGCACATATCGACCATCAGCAAGACTCCATTTTTGAATAAGTGTTGCGGGTACTTTCAATTCAAAATCACTTGTTTTGTCCGATGAAAAATTAGATAGAATCAATAGTTTTTCATCTTCTGACCAACGAGCAAAAGAATAAATCATCGGATCATAATTGGCTGTAATTGGTCGATTGTAAAACTGTAAATCTTCATAATCTCCCATCAAGGCTGAACTATTGATAGTAAAATTAAGGAGTCGCTTGTAGAAATCACGCAAATCTTTTTCTCCATCAGAAAGTTGACCTCCGTCGAATTTCCCTTCATTCATCCACCTTTGATGAGCTGGGACACCTATGTAATCAAAAATTGAGGTTCTGGAATGGGTACCAAAACCCGCGTTTTCGTTCCCTGCTTCTCCTACTTCTTGTCCAAAGTAAATCATAGTAGGTGATGTGCTAATTGTTGCCGAAACGACCATCATGGGCTTGCCTTTTGCACCCGAGCCGGCAAACTCCGGACTCGCCAAGCGTTGCTCATCATGATTATCAAGAAAATGCAGCATGTGATGCTCTATATCCTTCATATTATTTTGAATGTGCGTCAAATCATCTGGCCATGATTTACCTTGAATCACCTCTTTGAGCTTGTCATAAGTCTCTACTTTATCATATAAATAATCCATTTTACCAAGGTGAATGTAATTACGGTACTCCGCAGGATTGTATACTTCAGCCAATAAAAAAGCATCTTCATTAGCCATTTTTATTGCTGAATTCATATAACTCCAAAATTCATAAGGAACCATTTCGGCCATATCGTACCTAAACCCATCTACCCCTTTAGCGGTCCAATACAAAGCAATCGATTTGAATTTCTTCCAAGAATCAGGAACCTCTTTGTCTTTCCAAAATTCGTAATGTTCCTGAACCGACTTGGTACTAAAATC
>NZ_JAQWTM010000328.1 GCF_029242675.1 Flavobacterium sp. | reverse complement strand
TCACCAAGGTGCTGTCGCAAATATATCGCCAATTTCATTTTTTGATTTAGAGAACTTAATCGAAACTGTTATAGAAAACGGTAAAACACCTTTGTTTTTGATATTAGACCAAATTTCTGATGCACGTAACTTTGGTGCCATAATTAGAACTGCAGAGTGTACGGGTGTTAATGGTATCATTATACAAAAATCAGGTGCAGCTCCGGTAAATGGAGACACCGTGAAAACATCTGCTGGTGCCGTTTTCAACATCCCAATTTGTAAGGTAGAACATATAAAAGACGCGATATTTTTATTACAAGCAAGTGGAATCAAAACTATTGCAGCAACTGAAAAAACCGATCAAAATATTTACGATCTATCTTTGAACGAACCTGTCGCAATAATTATGGGGTCGGAAGACCGAGGTGTCAATCCATCTGTACTAAAAATAGTTGATGAAAAAGCTAAATTACCGATGTTTGGAACAATTGGATCATTAAATGTTTCCGTGGCATGTGGTGCTTTTCTCTATGAAACTGTAAGGCAAAGAAGTTAGTAATTACAACTTCAAAAATAATTTAAAGCGTTAGTAAGTATTTCTTACTAACGCTTTTTTTATGTCCAAAATCATCAATAAGTTAAAATACTACTTGCGTTCATTTTATGTAACACATCATGAAACAAAACATATCCTTCTACACCCCCTCCTCTATCGTATGTTCCTCATATAAAAATCCTTTAATGATAGTAGCAAAAATTTATAAAACGCAAGAAAAATTTAAAGGAAACAGCAATTTATACACATGCACTCACATAATTCTATTTTAGACTAAATAGCACAATTTATCCTCTTAAAAAGACCAAAAAGCTTAAAGATTAGAGAGGACATTGGCAGTATTCCTAAATACAAAACCGGCCTAATAAGCAGACAAACAGAAAAAACAACCTATTTTCCAATCTTTACTTTGACATAAGAACAACATCCAATCTTTGTTTTTTCTCAATCTTAGCCTACAAACAGTAGCAATGGACCAATTAGAAGCAAACTTATTAATACCTAAGGTTGATTGATTATTATTTCAAACTTCACCGTTCTAATATTTACGCAATCCAGTTTAAGCGTTGTCTACACAAGATTGCATAAATAGTTAAGAATAATTTTATTTAAACCTAAATTCTTACATAAATTATTCATTAAAAATCACAAAAAGAAAGAATATACCTCGCTAAATGTTAAATTTTATAATTTATTTACTAAAAGTTCACTACCTAAGTATAAAAATAGATCACAACAATTCCAAGTTCCAATGATGAAAAAAACTTTGGCAGTACTTGCAAAATAAGGCAACTAAGAGATTTTTAAAACCATTTAAAAGAGGTTAAGAATAAGTTCATTACAAAACTATACGCAAAAATTCAACTCAAACCTTTAATAAAACATTAATATTTTTTTATGATATTTGCTTCACAAACCAAAACTTATAAATAATGAAACTAAAGTTGAATCAAGTCTTAATACTACTATTAGTATTAGTGACGCAAGTCTCTTTCGCTCAAGAAGGAATTGTACGAGGAATTGTGACAGACGCTTCAGGCATGCCGTTACCAGGAGTGAGTATATCTGTAAAAGGAACCACTAATGGAGCGCAAACAGATTTTGATGGGAAATACACCATTAAAGCTTCTAATAGTCAAATTCTTGTTTTTAGCTACATCGGTATGAAAACACAAGAACGTAAAGCCTCATCATTTTCGATTAATGTAAAACTTCTAGGGGATGCATTAGAGCTAGAAGGAGTTACAATTAACGTTTTTGGTATCGAAACCAA
>NZ_JAQWTM010000326.1 GCF_029242675.1 Flavobacterium sp. | reverse complement strand
CCATTTAATGCTCGATCTTCTTAAAAAACCGTGTTCGATAATATCTAAGCTCACCTTATTTCCAGCAATTACAAATTGTTCGGATTTAAAAAATGCTCCTCTGTCCTTATATTGCTCTGGATTTTTGCGTAGCGAAATATTTGTAAAACCGTTATACACATTAATAAAAAAAGCTTTTTTTGCAGTATCACCTTCCAATTGCTTACTTAATGTGTTTTCATCGGCCTTAGCAATCAGGTCCATATAATTGGTCGCCTCCTTTATGTTTTTAGTTTTGGCAGCCTCTACTAGTTTTTTAGAGATAGCGATGTAGTCTGTAGCTTGTGAAAAACCAAACTGAATGGTTAATAGCAGCAGTATTGCGAGAATTTTTTTCATAATGATATGTTTTGTTTTAACTATGTACGTAATTTACACTTATAAGTTTTTGATAAGTTGAAAATGGGAAAACATTAACTTTTATAAAATTATAGTTGATCATTTACGTATTAGCTATAAAGTGCTGAGGAAACGAATACTTTTTTCAGCGTATAATTTTATAGCTATGTAGATGTGGTATTATTTTTCACTATATAACTCGCCGCGATGTGGTTTTAAAGTATCCCTAACTTGTATCATATACTCATCAGTAACAACCATGAATGCTAATGCTTGCATTTCGCCTTTTACCTCAAATCCAGTAATAGTGAGAGGAAATTTTTCAATAGCTATAAATTCTTTTAAGTGAATTTCATGGTGTTCGGCTGTTTTTTCGGCTGTAGGACCTCTAAAATCCCATATTAATTTTATTTGTCTGGACATCTTCAAAAAATAAATAGTTAGTAAACAAAGTTACAAAGTTTATACTGTTAAAACTGAAAAGACAGTCAACAAAGAATAAAATCCACTTCAAAACTGTATTTTTGCAACCTGTTTTAGAATATTTTGAAACAATAATGCATTACAAGAACGAGAATGGCTCAAGAACTCTTAGTACAGGTAACACCAGAAATAGCTGCAAATGAAATTTTGCTCAAAGAATACCTTGGAAAGCAATTAAAAGTTGCTCCCAAAACGATTCAAGAAGTCGTTGTTTTGAAGCGCTCTATCGATGCGCGTCAAAAAGCGATCAAGATCAATTTGAAAGTACTAATTTACTTAATAGGAGATGCAATTGAGGAATCAAAAATTAGGTTGCCTGAGTATCCTAATGTGGCAAGTCAGCAAGAAGTGATTGTTGTGGGTGCTGGTCCTGCTGGATTATTTGCTGCTTTGCAGTTGATAGAGTTGTGCTTAAAGCCTATAGTAATCGAGAGAGGAAAGGATGTTAGAGGTCGTCGTCGTGATTTGAAAGCTATAAATGTAGATCATCTTGTCAATGAGGATTCGAATTATTGTTTTGGAGAAGGAGGAGCAGGAACCTACTCAGATGGTAAATTGTATACCCGTTCTAAAAAAAGAGGAGACGTCACGCGTATTTTAGAATTGTTAGTAGCCTATGGAGCAACTCCAGATATTCTTGTGGATTCACATCCACATATTGGTACGAATAAGTTACCCCAAATTATTCAAGATATTCGTGAAAAAATTATTGAGTTCGGTGGTGTGGTTTTATTTGAAACGAGAGTAACGGATATTCTAATCAAAAATAACGAGATTGAAGGTGTGCTAACTAATCGTGGAGAGACGATAGTTGCTAATAAATTAATTTTAGCCACAGGACATTCGGCTAGAGATATTTTTGAATTATTAGACAGAAAAAAAGTTTTTATCGAAGCGAAACCCTTTGCCTTGGGCGTTAGAGCGGAGCATCCACAATCTTTGATTGACAGTATTCAGTACAGTTGTGATTACCGAGGGGAATTATTACCGCCTGCACCTTACAGTATTGTCAAGCAAGTAGGAGGTAGGGGAATGTACTCTTTTTGTATGTGTCCCGGCGGTATTATTGAGCCTTGTGCGACATGTAAGTGCGAGGTTGTTTCTAACGGTTGGTCGCCGTCTTAAAGTGATCAA
>NZ_JAQWTM010000323.1 GCF_029242675.1 Flavobacterium sp. | reverse complement strand
CAAGGCAAACTTTCTTTTGGTGTTAAAGGAGGGATTAATATATTAAATATTGATTATGACAGATTAAGCAGATATCAAAACGAACCTACGACGCTTAACAATGATATGAGAAGTAATATTGCGCCTAACATAGGAGCAGGTCTTTATTTTCATGATGACAAATTTTATGCAGGTCTTTCTGTTCCTAATATTCTAGAGACAAAATATTTTGACGATGCTTCGTTCTCCGTAGCCAAAGAAAAAATAAATTTGTATTTCATAAGTGGCTATGTATTTGATTTAAATCCAAGTTTTAAATTTAAGCCTACCGTATTAGTAAAAGCAGTTGTTGGCGCCCCTTTACAACTAGACCTTTCGGCTAATTTTATTTATAATGATAAATTAACGATAGGAGTAGCACATCGATTAGACGCTGCATGGAGTGCAATGGCAGGATTCAACGCAACCGACTCTATTTTGTTAGGTTTCGCTTATGATAGAGAATCCACTGAGCTAGGTAATACAAAATTTAACGATGGTTCTTTTGAATTCATTGCTCGATTTGAATTATTCAATAGATTCAATAAATTATTAACACCGCGACACTTTTAAAATACTACAGCTATGATATTAATAAAAAAAATAACGACCGTAGTCTTATTTATCTTCGCTAATGTACTTTTAGCGCAAGATGGTAAGGTAGAGAAGGGGCACGAAAATTTCGAAAATTATTCCTTTTCTCCAGCAATTGATATTTACAAGAGAGTAGCAGAACAAGGTTATCAGTCTCCAGAACTGTATCAGCGTATGGCAGATTCTTATTACTTTAAAGGTGATTTAAATGAATCAGCAGCTTGGTATGAAAAATTATATAATTCAAACAAGAATTTAGCTTCAGAGTACTATTTTAGATATGCACACGCGTTAAAAGCTATAGGTAATATCACCGAAGCTAGAAAGATAATGGATGAATTTGTTCGTAGTAAACCTACTGATAATCGCTCTGTCATTCTTGCGTCTAATCAAAATTACTTAAATAAAATAGAGAAAAATTCAAATCGATACAATGTCTCCCTTTTAAAGCAAAACACCCTAAAGTCAGATTATGGCGCTGCATTTTACAAAGATAAGATAGTATTTGCAAGTACTAGAAATACGGGTGTTCTTTCAAAAAACATTCACAAATGGGACAATGAATCATTCACGGAGTTATACGTGGCTTCTATCGAAAAAGATGGACAGCTTTCTAATCCTACAAAATTTTCGAAAACAATAAATAGTAAGTTTCATGAGGCTACACCAGCATTGAGTCCTGATGGTAAAACCTTGTACTTTACGAGAAATAACTACATTGATAAAAAAAGGAAAAAAGATAATGAAGGTTTGACGCGTCTAAAAATCTATCGAGCTACATTAAATAGCGCAAACGAATGGGGCAATATCATTGAGATGCCTTTCAATTCTGATGCGTACTCGTGTGCACATCCTGCATTAAATAGGACCGGTGATAAAATGTATTTTGCTTCAGATATGCCAGGAACTATAGGGGCATCTGATATTTTCGAAGTTGACTTATTCTTAGATGGTACTGTAAGTACTCCTAAAAATTTAGGTAGAGAAATCAATACAGAAGGTAGAGAAACATTTCCTTATATAAGCGAGGATGGTGTATTGTATTTTTCCTCTGATGGATTACCTGGCCTTGGTGGCTTAGATGTATTTGCTGCAAAATTCAAAAATGATAGTACTTTTTCTTTTGTCGAAAATATTGGAAGCCCCATCAATAGTAGTATGGACGACTTTAATTACATAATCAATATAAATAATAGACTTGGTCATTTTTCTTCAAATAGGCTAGGAGGCAAGGGAGGAGATGATATTTATACCTTAGAAGAATTAAGTCCATTAAACAGTATAAATACAACTAATAACGTTATAATCGTGAAAGATTTAGATACTAAGGAAGTAATTGCTAATGCGGTTGTTTCATTAAAAGATCTTGAAAACATCGAGGTTAAAAACTCTAATACTAGTGCTAAAGGTAGTGTAGCTTTTGATAAAATACCTTTACAACAATATTTAGCAAAAGTTAAAAAAGAAGGTTACGCTACTAATGAGAAAATTGTTAATGCTTTTGCAAAAGAGCAAATAATATTTTTAGAAAAAGAAATTTATGAAGCCAGCCTGGGTGATGACTTAGGGAAGATATTAAAATTAAGCCCAATTTTATTTGATACCAATAAATGGAATATTAGGGGAGATGCTGGCTTTGAAATTGCAAAGGTAGTAGCGGCGATGACTGTACATCCTAAATTAAAAATTGCCATTAGGTCACATACAGACAATCGTGGTACTGCGCAATCAAATATGATCTTATCTGAAAAAAGAGCGCAGTCAACAATGGCATTCATGTTGTCTAAGGGAATCTCAGCAGACAGACTTACAGCAAAAGGATACGGCGAAAGCGAACCTGTGATTGCTTGTGAGGATTTAAACTGTACTGATGAAGCTCTTCAAAAGAATAGAAGGTCAGAGTTTATTATTGTAGAATAATTAATTATCAAAATG
>NZ_JAQWTM010000316.1 GCF_029242675.1 Flavobacterium sp. | reverse complement strand
CCTATTTCATTGGTTACTTTTCCAAATCCGAAAACTAAAGAAGATAATGCTGTTTCGACATAATCTCTAAAGAAAACTGACAAGCTGTTGGTCGTTTTAACAAATATGGCATTGTACACTTCATCAACATAATATTTATTGTAAAGTACTTTTGCAAAACCATTGATCTCTGAATCCGCTGCAGGCACTTGATTTTGTTTTATGTATTTGCTAAATGCAATTCCTATTCCTACTAATCCACCTAGTACAGCAATAGCCATGAGCGTGTATTCTTGTGTTCCAAAATGATGACCCTCTGAAGCTACTTCTTTAAACAAGGGAGCTAAATAATCACTCAACCAACTATTCGTTGGAAAACTAATCAAACCACCAACCGCAGCTAAAATTGCCAAAACAACTAATGGAAAAGTTATTAATGCAGGACTCTCATGTAAATGACTTTTTTGCTCAGCAGTACCACGGAAATCATTGAAGAACGTTAAGTACAACAAACGGAACATATAAAAAGCGGTCATTAAAGATGCTAAAGAGGCGATTACCCATAAAAAAATATTATGTTCAAAAGCAACCATTAAAATTTCATCCTTAGAGAAAAATCCTGAAAACGGAGGAATCCCTGAAATAGCAAGTGATGAGATTAAAAAGGTAATAAACGTAACGCCCATCACTTTTTTCAATCCTCCCATATTACGCATGTCTTGTTCTCCATGTAAAGCGTGAATCACTGACCCAGAACCTAAGAACAAACAAGCTTTGAAGAAAGCGTGCGTGATTACGTGAAAAACAGCAACTTCATAAGCTCCCAATCCTAATGCTAAAAACATTAGTCCCAATTGTGACACTGTTGAATAGGCTAATACTTTTTTAATATCGGTTTGAACTAGTGCAATAGTTGCAGCAACTAGTGATGTAACTGCACCAACGATAGCAATAATATTTTGTACCTCAGGAGCTAAATCAAAAATAAAGTTCAATCTAGTAATCATAAAGATACCAGCAGTTACCATGGTAGCCGCGTGAATTAATGCTGATACTGGCGTTGGACCTGCCATCGCATCCGGCAACCAAGTGTACAACGGAATTTGTGCTGATTTACCACAAGCGCCAATGAACAAACAAAAGGCAGCAAGCGATAGTAAACCAAGGTCTATATTAGCTGTTCCAGCGATAGCCGTTTTTAAAGTAGCGTAATCTAAAGTAGAAAACACCGAACCAAGGATAAAAATCCCGATCAATAATCCTAAATCACCTATTCTATTCATGATGAAAGCCTTTTTAGCCGCATCATTAAAGTCTTGATTTTTATGCCAAAAACCAATTAGCAAGTACGAACAAAGTCCTACACCTTCCCAACCAATGAATAACACTAATAAGTTACTACCCATAACCAATGTTATCATAAAAAAGATAAACAAGTTTAAGTAAGCAAAAAACTTGTGCATGTTTTCATCGTCATGCATATAACTAATCGAGTACAAATGGATCAAAGAACCAATTCCGGTTACAAAAAGCAACCATAAAATAGAGAGTTGGTCTAACAAGAAACCAAAATCTACTTTAAATACACTAATTTGAATCCAGTCGAATAACTGAATTTGGATCGCTTCCTTAGAAGACGATATAGCACTAAAGAAATAAAGTGTAACAGCAAACGACACAGCAACCATTAAAGTTCCAAGAACTCCTGACGCTGTTTTTCCAATACTTTTTCCGAAGAAAATATTAAATAAAAATCCTAAAAAAGGAGCTAATAATAAGAGTAAAGCTAAATTTGTATTCATTATAGTTTATCCTTTTAAGTTTTTTAATTTATTAATGTCGATCGAACCTAAATTTCTAAAGATCGAAACCAGTATCGCTAATCCCACAGCTACTTCGGCAGCGGCAACAGCCATAGAGAAAAACACAAAAACTTGTCCCTGTGCATCCTGATGATACGTTGAAAAAGCAACAAACAATAAGTTAACTGCATTCAACATAATTTCGATTGACATAAATACGATGATAGCATTTCTGCGGTACAATACTCCAAAAACTCCAATACAAAAAAGTATTACAGAAAGGAAGATATAGTTCTCAATGCCTATTTCATTTAAAATATTATTCATTTTATTTCTCTGTTTTTTCTTTCTTAGACATAAGTACAACTCCTATCATCGCAACCAATAATAATATGGATGCAAACTCAAACGGAACCATGTATTCGTTTAACAATACATGTCCTAAAACTTTTATAGATTGGTAATCCTCACCTGTTCCAATATATTCTCCCGCAATAGGCTTAGAGTTAATAAAGATCAAGATTAAAACTACTGATATCAAACAAAAAGAAACAATAGCACCTAAACGCGTAATTCTTGGCTTGTGCACTTCGTTTTCCTTATTCAAGTTCATTAACATGATCGTAAACAAGAACAAAATCATAATCGCACCTGAATAAACGATAATATGTACAATCGCTAAAAACTGAGAGTTTAATAATAAGTAATGACCCGCAATCGAGAAAAAACAAATTACCAAGTACAAAGCACTGTGAATAGGATTTCTACTAAAAATGGTCAAAAATGCAGTTGCCAATGTAATAGCTGATAAAAAACAAAAAATTATAAGTATCGTAGACATTAGTTAGCGTTTTTAAGTTGAGCGTTTTTAATAGCCATATCTAAAGGCATTACTAATCTATCTTTTCCAAAAATAAAATCTTCTCTTTCATAACTTGAAGGAACCAATACTTTCGAAGTAGTCAAATAAATCGCGTCTTTTGGACAAGCCTCTTCGCATAATCCGCAAAAAATACAACGCAACATGTTAATCTCATAAATCGAAGCATATTTCTCTTCTCTATACAAATGCTTTTCGTCTGGTTTACGCTCTTCTGCTTTCATTGTAATCGCTTCAGCAGGACAAGATAACGCACAAAGCCCACAAGCCGTACAGTTTTCTCTTCCTTGCTCATCACGCTTCAACATGTGCTGACCACGATACACTGGACTCATCACACGCACTTGCTCTGGATACTGAATCGTAACTTTTCTAGTAAATAAATGCTTGATGGTAATCATCAAACCCTTTACAATCGCAACAATGTATAAACGCTCTAAAAAGGTCATCTCTTTATTAGAGACTTGCTTTTTTCTTCCCGATAAGGATATGGTTTCTAATGACATCTTTTTAATTTTTATTTGTAGCTAATCCTGCTATCCGCTTTATCTTTTATCCTGATAAAAATCAGGCTAAAAGGATGCCGCTGCTATCAGGGCTAGTGCCTTCTAAATCAATTTAACTTTTCTACTGCTTCGATTTACAATCCCAAGAAAGCAAAAATCTCTGCTCTTAAAATTACAATACCGGTGATAATGATATTTAAGATCGATAGCGGAATCAATACTCTCCATCCTAAATGCATCAATTGATCGTATCTAAATCTTGGAATAGTCCATCGTACCCACATATAGAAAAAGATGAAAAAACAAAGCTTAGCAAATAAAGCTGCAATACCTATAATATTGGCAATATTTACTCCCCAGTTTTCAACTGCCCAAGCCATTCCTGGATAATTATAAGCTCCAAAGAAAAGAACCGCTAAAATAGTCGAAGAAATGAACATATTAGCATATTCAGCAAATAGGTAGAATCCCATTTTCATAGAAGAATACTCCGTATGGTATCCACCAATTAATTCACTTTCGCATTCCGCTAAGTCAAAGGGTGTTCTATTCGTTTCTGCGAAAGCACAAATTAAAAAGATAAAAAAGGAAAGCGGTTGGTAAAAAACATTCCAATGCATTCCTGATTGTTGCGCCGCAATTTCTCTCAAACTCAAGGTTCCAGTCATCATCAATAAAGCAATCATAGATAATCCCATGGCAACTTCGTAGGATACCATTTGAGATGCTGCACGAACCGCACCCATCAATGAGAATTTATTATTAGATGCCCATCCACCAATCATGATACCATAAACCCCAATAGATAAAATAGCAAAGATGTACAATAGAGCATTGTCAATATCTGACACTTGCAATACAATATCTTTACCAAATAAATGAAATTTATCACCCCAAGGAATTACAGCACTGGTCATCAATGCCGTACTCATGGCAATCGCGGGACCCGTATAAAACAAAAATTTGTTTGGTGTATTCGGTTCAAATTCTTCTTTAGAGAATAATTTCAAACCATCAGCCAATGGCTGCAAAATCCCTCCTTTACCTGCTCTGTTTGGACCAATACGATCTTGAAGCCAAGCCGCAATTTTCCTTTCGGCAAGTGTAGAGTACATAGCCATAAGCATCGTAACCGCAAAAACGACTAAAATGATTACACTCTTTTCTATTATAATTGTACTATCCATTGATTAAATATTACCTTGTTTAAAATTTTCCTCTTGTTCCTTGCTTAAAGGGAACGCAGGCATACTAATTTTTTTACGGTCTTGCTCTCTACCTTTCAAAATTCCTTCTTCGGTAGCTATCTGAACAGTATCTAATTCTCTAGTATAATTATTTTGGTTGATAACCGAGTCTTTGTCGAATTTTCTTGGTCCTTCAATAACCCAATCAGTCACTTCTTTGTGATCAAAACGACAAGAATTACAAATGAATTCTTCTACTTCATGATACACATCTTTTCTTCCTGTTACACGCTGAATTTCGTTTCCAAACATCCAAACGGTTGTTTTTCCGCAACATCCTGGCGTTGTGCATTCTCTGTGCGCATTGAATGGTTTGTTGAACCAAACTCTTGATTTGAAACGGAATGTTTTATCTGTCAAAGCTCCTACAGGACATACATCAATCATATTTCCTGAAAACTCATTATCAATTGCTTTAGAGATACAAGTCGATATATTAGCGTGATCACCACGATCTAAAACTCCGTGTACTCTATTATCAGTCAATTGATCAGCAACTTGCACACAACGCTGACATAAGATACAACGGTTCATGTGTAGTTGAATATTCGGACCAATATCTTCTGGTTCAAAAGTTCGTTTTTCTTCTATAAAACGAGTTTTAGATTTCCCGTGCTCAAAGCTTAAATCTTGCAAATCACACTCTCCAGCTTGGTCACAAATTGGACAATCCAGAGGGTGATTAATCAACAAAAACTCCGTTACCGATTGTCTTGCTTCACGTACTCTATCAGAATCCTTGCTGTTCACTTCCATCCCGTCCATGCATCCAGTTACACAAGAAGCCATCAGTTTTGGCATTGGGCGAGGATCAGCTTCACTTCCTTTTGCAACTTCTACTAAACAACAACGGCATTTTCCACCGCTCCCTTTTAGTTTAGAATAATAGCACATTGCTGGCGGTACTGATTCACCACCAATCATACGCGCTGCTTGTAGAATCGTTGTTCCTGGTTCTACCTCAATTGCTTGACCGTCTATTGTTACTTTCATTTATTCTAAGTCTTAACGTCTTAATGTCTAAAGTCTTAAAGTCTATATACCTTAAATTTTCTGACTGATTCCTAAATATTTTATAAACCCGCTTAATAATTTTGATATTTCGGTGATATTCAAATATAATGCATCGAATTCGGTAACCGAAATATAATTCAAATCTAGTGCTAAATACAACTGAGATCTTACTTCTCCTGCCGAGGCTTTAGCGACATATAAAAAATATATAAATTCTTTATCTGTATTTCTTTCAAATCCTTCCGCAATATTGGATGAAATTGAAATGGATGCTCTTCTTATTTGTCTAACTAAATCAAAATCTTTTCTGAAATTTGAATTCTCGGTTATTTCATAAATTGACTTATTAAATACCCTTGCTTTTTGCCAAGAATTAATTTCTTCAAAAGAGTTGAACTTACCCATTGCGCCTACTTTTAGACTTGGGACTTTCAAACTTTGAGACTACTAAAAGGCTCCGCAACAAAGTGATCTCTATTTTTTATTCTCTCAGGAAAACGAACATGATATTCAAATTCTTCTCTAAAATGACGAATAGCTGCTGCCACTGGCCATGATGCGGCATCTCCTAAAGGACAAATCGTATTTCCTTCGATTTTTGACTGGATGCTCCAAAGCAAATCAATATCTTCTTCGCGACCAAAACCAGTTTCGATTCGGTGTAATACCTTTTCTAACCATCCTGTTCCTTCACGACATGGCGTACATTGCCCGCAAGACTCATGGTGGTAGAAACGAGAGAAGTTCCACGTATTTCTAACAATACAAGCAGTGTCATCATACACAATAAATCCACCTGAACCTAACATTGATCCGGTAGCAAAACCACCATCACTTAAAGATTCATACGTCATTAAACGATCTTCACCATTTGCTGTTTTAAAAATTAAATCAGCAGGTAAAATAGGTACTGAAGATCCTCCTGGCACTAATGCTTTCAAAGGTCTAGTAGTACTCATTCCTCCTAAATATTCATCTGAATTCATGAACTCATCTACGCTAAGTCCTAATTCAATTTCGTAGACACCTGGGTTTTTAATATTTCCAGAAGCTGAAATTAATTTGGTTCCTGTAGACCTTCCAATTCCGATTTTTGCATAATCATCACCTGAATTGTTCACAATCCATGGCACTGAAGCAATTGTTTCCACATTGTTTACCACGGTTGGATTCGCCCACAATCCTGACACTGCAGGGAATGGCGGCTTGATACGAGGGTTTCCTCTTTTACCTTCCAATGATTCAATCAAAGCAGTTTCTTCACCACAAATGTAAGCACCGGCACCACAATGAACATACAGTTCTAGATCGAAACCTGAACCTAATATATTTTTTCCTAGGAAACCAGCCGCCTTTGCCTCAGCAATTGCTCTTTCAAGTATTTTGTAAACCCACATGTACTCTCCACGAATGTAGATATACGATAGGTTGGCTCCCAAGGCAAAGCTAGAAGTAATCATTCCTTCGATCAATAAATGCGGAATAAATTCCATCAAATAACGATCCTTAAACGTTCCTGGCTCAGACTCATCAGCATTACAAACTAAATGACGTGGTTTTCCTGATTTTTTATCAATAAAACTCCATTTCATTCCTGCAGGGAAACCCGCTCCACCACGACCGCGAAGTCCTGATTTTTTCACTTCTTCCACCACTTCGTCCGGAGACATTGCTTTCAAAGCCTTTTCTACAGATGCATAGCCGCCATTTTTGCGGTACACTTCGTAGGTCTTAATCCCTGGAACATTGATTTTATCTAATAATATTTTTTTTGACATCTTATTTATCGTGTAATATTATTTTATTATCTCTACAATCAGTAATTAACTGATCAATTTTATCTTTAGTAAGGTGTTCTTTGTAAAAATCACCTAACTGCATCATTGGAGCATAACCACAAGCACCTAAGCACTCCACACCTCTTACTTCAAAAAGTCCGTCAGCAGTAGTTTCGCCTATTTTAACAACCAATTTTTCGCAGGTATAGTCCATTAAATCTTCGGTACCGTTTAAGCAACATGGAGAAGTTTGGCAAAATTCAAACATGAACTTCCCTACTGGCTTCAAGTTATACATCGTATAAAAAGTAGCTACTTCGTAAACTTCGATTGGTAAAATATGAAGAATTTCCGCCACTTTATCCATCAATTCAACACTTAACCAATTGTCATGTGCATCTTGAACCTCGTGTAAAACGGGTAATAAAGCTGATTTTCTTTTATCTTCAGGATAATGACTAATCAATTCATTGATGCGATTCATCAATGCTTCGGTCATATTTATTTCTTGTTTGTGCTGTGTTCTTTCCATTTTCTTTTAAATCTGCAATCTAAAATTTTTAAGCGTCTAATTCTCCTGCGATAACATTCAAACTTGATAAAATCACAATAGCATCTGATAATAATGCTCCTTTGATCATTTCAGGATAGGCTTGATAATAAATAAAACAAGGTCTTCTAAAATGTAATCTATAAGGCGTTCTACTACCATCTGTGACTAAGTAAAAACCTAATTCACCGTTTCCGCCTTCAACAGGATGGTAAATCTCAGCAACTGGAACTGGAACCTCACCCATTACAATTTTGAAATGGTAAATTAAGGACTCCATATTCGTGTACACATCTTCTTTTGGCGGAAGATAGTAATCAGGAACATTGGCATGGTATTCGTTTCCTTCCGGCATTTTAGCCAAAGCTTGACGGATGATGCTTATACTTTCCCAAACCTCAGCATTACGAACGCAAAAACGATCGTAAGTATCTCCTGATTTTCCAACTGGAACACTAAATTCAAAGTCTTCGTATGAACTGTATGGTTGTGCTACACGCACATCGTAATCAACACCGGCAGCACGTAAGTTAGGACCCGTAAAGCCATAAGCCATAGCTTGCCCAGCAGTTATTGCTCCTACATTAACCGTTCTATCAATGAAAATTCTATTTCTTTCAAATAAGTTTTCGAACTCTTTCCAAGCAACTGGAAACTCTTCTAAAAAAGTATTTAATAATTCAAATGCTTTTGGAGACCAGTCTCTTTCAAAACCACCAATTCTTCCCATGTTAGTAGTCAAACGAGCACCACAAATTTCTTCGTAGATTTCATATACCTTTTCTCTAAATTGAAAAACATAAAGAAAACCAGTATAAGCACCAGTATCAACTCCTAAAATCGAGTTACAAATTAAGTGATCCGTTATACGCGCTAATTCCATTACGATTACTCTTAAATACTGAGCACGTTTTGGCACTTCAATATTTAACAATTTCTCTAATGTCATCCACCATCCCATATTATTTATAGGAGAAGAACAATAGTTCATACGGTCAGTAAGTGGCGTAATTTGGTAAAAAGGACGATTCTCAGCAATTTTTTCAAAAGCACGGTGGATATAACCAATAGTTGGTTCAGCCTCTAGAATTCGCTCCCCATCCATCAGCAAGATATTTTGAAAAATACCGTGTGTAGCAGGGTGAGTTGGACCTAAATTTAAGATAGAAAGCTCGCTTCCATCCTCATTAAGTCTCTCCTTCATTATTTTAGCATAGCGATGCTCTGGTGGTAATAATAGTTCTGACATTTATAGAATGTGAAAAATTATATATTGTTTTTTTAGCAATTGTCTACTGTTCTTCCAAAGAAACGGTCGTCCTTATCCGTACGTCCTCCGTCTTCCATTGGAAACTCTTTACGCATGGGATGAGAAATCATTTCATCCATGTTTAAGATACGTTTCAATTGTGGGTGTCCAATAAAATCAACACCATAAAAATCAAATGTTTCTCTTTCCATCCAATTTGAACTTAAGAATATATTTGATATCGTTTTAATTTCTGGTTTCTCACCATTTAAAAACGCCTTAATTTTGATTCGCTTATTTTCATACCAATTGTGCAAATGGTACACTACTGCGAATTGCTCATTAACGTCACTATCAGGGTAATGAATACCACACAAATCCGTTAAGAAGTGAAAACGCAAATCAGGATCGTTTTTCAAGAATAAGATCACCGCCGTATTTTGCGCCGCATTCATCTCAAAAGAGAAAATATCTCTTTCTTGTTGAAAGTTATACACTGCGTCACCAAAAGTGGCTACTAATTTATCTTGTATAGCTGTATTTTCTAATGCCATTTTATTTGATATTATAAGAAGCTAATAATTCTTTGTACTCTGGAGAACTTCTTCTTCTTACTGATTCTGTTTTCACTAGTTCTTGTAGTTTCATCACCCCATCCACAATTTGCTCTGGTCTTGGAGGACATCCAGGAACATAAACATCTACTGGAATCACCTTATCGATACCTTGCAATACAGAATATGTATCGAATATACCTCCTGAAGAAGCACAAGCACCTACTGCAATAACCCATTTAGGCTCTGCCATTTGCTCGTATACTTGACGTAAGATTGGCGCCATTTTTTTAGAAATAGTTCCCATAACTAGCAACATATCCGCTTGACGAGGAGAAAAACTCACTCGCTCAGAACCGAATCGCGCCAAATCATAGTGTGATGCCATTGTTGCCATAAATTCAATTCCGCAACATGAAGTTGCGAAAGGCAACGGCCAAAGCGAATTAGCGCGAGCCAAACCAACAACATCGTTCAATTTTGTAGCAAAAAATCCTTCACCAGCAACACCTTCCGGAGCGGCAACCATATTTACACTTGAATCACTCATCATTTCTATTATTTTGAATTGTAAATTTTGAATTTGTATCTGTTAAGAATGCTATCTTAACATTACATTTCAATATTTAAACTATTTTTTATTCCCACTCTAAAGCTTTCTTCTTGATAATGTAGAAAAAACCAACAAGCAATAAAGACATGAAAACAACCATTTTAATCATTCCTTCCATTCCAAGTTCTTTGAAATTAATTGCCCATGGATACAGAAAAATAACTTCGATATCAAAAAGGACAAAAAGGATCGCAACTAGAAAATACTTAACTGAGAAAGGAATTCGAGCGTTTCCTATCGATTCGATACCAGACTCAAAATTTTTGTCTTTATTTTCTGAAGATCTTTTTGGGCCTAATTTACCCGAAACTAATATTGTTCCAACCACAAACCCAACCGCTAGGATGAATTGCATTAAAATAGGAATATAATTTAATTGATCAGATTGCATAATAATTGTTTTTTTAAACTAAATAAGCAACAAAGATAGGTTTCAAGGAATTAAAACACAAGAGGAAGTTTGAATTTAGTACTATCAGATTCAGCCTAAAGTTCTAATTTTTATTCATTATAAATAACCAAAATAGATTGTATTTAAGTCACAATCCCTTCGGTTTAAACCAAAAAAAAACGTCCCGAAAAAATTCGAAACGTTTAAACATTCTTAAGTAAAAAAAATATTAGATAACTGCTACTTTCGCAGCAACTTTTCCTTTTCTTCCTTCTTCTTCTTCGTAACTTACTCTGTCACCTTCGCGTAATTCTTCTGCGTTGATTCCTGAAGCGTGAACAAAAATGTCTTTTCCTGTTTCTTCGTCTGTAATGAATCCGTAACCTTTTGACTCATTGAAAAATTTAACTGTACCTGTACGCATTGTAATTGTAATAATAATTTATAATAAGGCAAATGTAATATTTAATATCATACGAACGATATTATTCTGCATTTTTTTAATAAAATAATTGATTTCCAGCGTTTTCGGGTATTGTTTTTCGATTAACTATTGAATAATAGGTTTTATATTTTTTTTCTTCTCATTGTTGTTTATTAATTAGTGGTGACTTTGTAATTTGTAAAAATGGTTTAACTTTCGTTTTGATTAAAACCGTAGAATTAGCGTAAGATTTGGAGAGTTTTTTACTAAAATTAGCAAAGCAATTATTTCTATGGGAATTGAATGTTATTTTAGGGAGTATCGGATTAGTAAGTCAACGCGGGTTTTAAGTGTAGCAAATGGCATCAAAGATTGAAGAAAAAGTTGTAGAGAATAATTTTGCTTCTGCGGAAATATGATGTTGAATCTTTGAATCTATTTGTGTTTTTATTTCAACTAAAAGTGGTAACTATGTTTTCAGTAGTTAGGTATCCAATAGAACAATGAATAACGGATCGAGAGTTATGGTTGATGAAGTAGGAATTATTAATATTACTTAGGTTGCATTTATTGTATAGAGCGGAAATGAGTTTGGGTTGGTTGGCTGTGATAATGTTGTTTACCAATGTATTGAGCTTAGATGATATCTAGGTATATGGCACGAAGTACATTTTAGTAATTATCTGTTTATAAGAAAGTAAACTTGTGGCCTAAAATCAGAAAATTTTGATAGCGTTTTAATGCGCTAAATGATTTTCTGATTTTTTGCTATAAAGATTTAAAGCACTTCTATAATGCTATTAAACAGTATTTAAAAAAAGCCTTCTCTGCAATCATGTTGCATAATGGATTACATTTTTTATGAGACTAGCTTAGCCTTTTATATTTTTCTGTGGAAATTTGTCGTTTGGTTTTTTTCGCCCCATTCTTCAAGCTTAATCTCATTGGCTATTATTCTAATCACATCAGGTTGGATTAGTAAAGAGTGTATTTTTATAGTGGTAGGTTTTAATTGCTCATGAGTTGAAATTATAGTCCATAATTGATTGATGAAATCTTGAAAATTGTTTTTAGAATTGTATTTTACAGAATCAGTTTGCTGTATAATACCTAGTAATTGTAATATCAAATCTCTAGCTTCTTCGACTCTTAATTCATGAGGTTTTATTACTTCTGATACCGTTCTTTGTATATCATATAGTACTTCCGCTGCCACAAAATATTGTTTCTTTTTAATTGCGCTTCTTTGGTTGTCGCTATATAATGGCGCGAGAATCTTACTTCTTAAGCCGGCTATTTCTGAACATTCGGAAATGTTATAGGTCTTAAAGATAGTTTCCACTTCTTTCATCCAGTGCTCTAGTGATGGTAAAAATGTAGAATCTTTTTTCTGCAGGGAGTCAACTAAAGTGGGATAGCACATTAGTTTTTCTTTGAGGGATTCAATTATTGTTATTGACGATGCTTTCATGATACTTTTATTCAGGCATTAATTTTGAAACAATTTCACCTTTCTCATTTTCCATTTTTATCCATTCCATTCCCTGTTCAGTAACTTTCATTTTAATCATTATGATATTTTCGGGTTTCATTTCCCGAAGTCTAGATGATTCAACAATAACATTTGAGTATGGTGAGCTTGAATTGGTCTGTTTTAATTTTATTTCATTCTTTAGTTTGTCCTGTAGGTTTTGAAGTAGATTTTTTTGAATTAAACTAATTTGATTTTTACTTATAACTTTCACGTTTAGTTGTTTATATATCAAAGTCAGGTTGTTTAATGTCATTTCTGTTATGCTTTTTGCGTACTCAAGTAATGAGTTTTCAATTTGATTTACATTAATTTTAGCTTCTAAAAGTTTAATATAATCACTTATTTGGGATTTAAATTCCTTTGAAATGTCGCTTGGGAGCTTATCTACTGAAATAGCTTTTAAAATTTCTTGATAAGTAATACTTGAAAAAGTACTATTGTTTATTGGTTCTAAAGTACTATTTTCTGTTTTAGGTTGAAAGCTATCTATTGCTATAGGAATTGTAAGTTCTACATTTTCTATTCGCATTCGAGGAACTGCAAAATGTTGTAATAAATTATCTTTCGCGTATTGTTGTGCTATTCTTACTGATTGTAGATCTGAGTTTACTCTTGATTCACTAATGCTTGAAACTAAATTACCTAAAAACTCGCTTAAATCTGCCATAATATATTCTTTGATTAAATTAAAAATTAAGAAGGTTCTCCGGAAAGAACCTTCATTTTATTACTGTTTAACTTCCTTAAGTTATTACTGTGGAGTAGAAACCATCGCTCCTTCCAGAATATTTAAGAGTTTTTCGATACCAGCAGGCATTTCATCTTGCGATGCTTGAACATGGATTCCCATAGAATATGTTCTCTCGACACTTGATCCAGAAGCGGTTGTTTTTCTGAATGCTGCAGATACATTAAGTTTTGCTGAGCCAGAAGGCCATCTTTGTTTTACTTCAAGATTACCAGAAATAGATGCGTCGCTACTAGTATTAGTACTTTCCATCGATGTGATTTTAGCATTAAAATCTAATGTAAATAAATCAATTTTAATGAAAGGAATAGGAAGCATTGTCAATAATGGGATCTCAATTTTCATTTCTTGATATTGAGCTGCTACTGCCAAAGTTGATCCTATTGCAGGTTGATAAGGGCTTATTTCTTTATTGTATTTAAAATCTACATATATAGGTAGATTGTCTTCATCGAAACCAACCGTTTTGATAAAGTCTGCAGTAGATCTAGCTGCAATTGCTTGAGCTGTGATTACTGCTACTAGAGGACTTCCTATTAGATTTCCAAAATCTAATGAGGCAAGTTCTGTTCCTGGATTTGCCATGTTTTTTTATTTGTTTTAATTTACCTACTCTAGACAGTTTTCGGATTCCCTGATTTTTAATAATACAAACTTGGAAATAAATAGAGTTTCATTGTTTAGGTTTTTCACTGAAAATAGACTGTTTAAACACGGAGAAACAACCGTGATTATACGGTAAATAAAAAAGCGTTTTTACGTATAAAAAATCAAGAAGCAATAAGTTAATTTGTAAAATAAATTATACATTTATTCAATCTAACTTTTAACATTTTTATGATTATGTATTCAACAAGAAATTTAAAATTCACTATTGCAGGATTAATACTTTTATTAGGGATGTCTTTATTCTATAACCCTTTTTGTAAAACCGATGCAAGTGCAGTAGCAGATACAAGTGCAGATGGAAGTAATGATGTCTCTATAAGTAAAATAGATATAGGTCTAATACAATCAATGGTAGGGAATTATAAATCTAATCAGTTGAAATTTGTAGAAAGTGGTTTGAACAAACGAGATGCTCAATCTATTTGGTTCGATTTAGGAACGCTAAAGAATTTTGTAAGGCAAATAGAGCAAAATACCAAAAAGCATGATTCTAAAATAAATAGTGACCGTCTCGGTGTAAGAATGTATTATGCAAGTTATCCTGCTCAAGAAGATATGTTTACGTATAAAGATTTAAAATCTACTCCAAAAGAGTATGAAAAAATGCACACCTTAATTATGATTCCTACGCTGAAAATTAAAAACATAAATGTTGATTATAATCCGATTGACCCTGCAACATATGACAATGGGATAAAAATATTGTCAAGTAAAGGTAAATCGAGTCAAATAGTTGCGAAAATGATGTCTACTGCTACTGCAGCTCAAAATCATGGTACGCTATCACCCCCAGAAAACGACGAACTTTTCTAGTGTCAAATAAAGTTAATTATGTATAAACAGCCGGAGTATTTAATTATATTACTTCATTGTTGCGAATTCATTGCAATGACCACTAGTGTTTTGTATTATAACAAGGTAAAAAGAACCTATTGGAAATGGTTTTCCTTTTATTTAGTTTATATTTTTATTTATGAAATATCAAGTTTTTATGTTAAGTTTCATTCTAATTTGAGTATCAGTGATTACTTGTCATATATACAAATTCCGGTAGAGTTTATTTTCTTTTTTTGGCTGTTTGCATACAAATCGCTAGATAGTAAAGGTTTGTTTTGGATTGCTGTTTTTGTCTATTTGGGTTCTTTTTTAATTGAGAGCCGATTTTCAAACTCAAGTTTTGTTTTTAAGTCGATAAACAATATTATTGGGACAATAGTTATGTTAGTTTTAGTTATTTTAGAGTTTCTAAAGCAGATAAGAAGTGACTCCATTCTTTTCTATAGAGAAAACAAGATGTTTTATATTAATATTGGAGTTATTTTTTTTTACATTGGTAGTATGCCTTTTATGGGATTGTATAATTATATCTTGAAAGTCCCTCACATTTGGAATAATTATTATATTTATTTTATGCTATCA
Organism: Flavobacterium sp.; assembly: GCF_029242675.1. GTDB lineage: Bacteria > Bacteroidota > Bacteroidia > Flavobacteriales > Flavobacteriaceae > Flavobacterium. Next base: position 13,418 of record NZ_JAQWTM010000316.1, on the reverse strand, counting down.
AATTGTGTTATGTATTTATTGTTTGCTACGTCGTATATATGGGGAAAAGTGAAATAATTTTAATTATCATATTTTTCAATTTATTTCTATTATTATTTATTGTAGGGATTCTTGTTTTTATACGTCAATATAAAATAAAAAGGAGAGAGCACAATACTTTGATACGAAGTCAAAAAGAAGTACATCAAAAAGAAATGCTTTCAACACAAATAGAAATACAGAACCAAACTATGCAACATATTGGAAGAGAAATACATGACAACATTGGTCAAAAACTAACTCTAGCTAGCTTATATGCGCAACAATTGGCATTTGAGAACAAAGCTCCACACATTAATGGGAAGATCGAAAATATAAGTTCAATTATTAATGATTCATTAACAGAGTTAAGACAGCTTTCAAAATCATTAACTGACGATACTATCAATTCGCTTAATATACATGATTTAATTTATAAGGAATGCTTTAAAGTTAATACACTAAAAAAGTGTGCCGTTCATTTTAAAACGAACTCTCGTGAAATAGATTTGTCTTATGAAATAAAAGTTGTCTTATATAGAATTATACAAGAGTTTATTCAAAATAGTATTAAGTACGCGAAGTGTAAAGATGTTTTCGTTGAGTTAAATAAAATCGAAGGTTTTGTTTTTTTAGTTTTGAGTGACGATGGAATTGGGTTCGACGCTACCTGCTCATCAAAAAATGGAATAGGACTAAAAAACATGGAAAAGAGATCCGAAATCATCAATGCCGATTTTAAATTAACAAGCTCTAATAATGGTACAATCGTAACCTTAAAAATTCCTTTTAATGATGAAAAATAGCATTGCCATAGTTGATGATCACGTTCTCATTGCTAAAGCATTATCGAGTATTATTTCAAATTTCGACAACTTTGAAGTGAAATATGAGTGTCAAAACGGAACGGAGTTAATAAATAAATTTAGGCTTAAAGAGAATATTCCTGATATTGTTCTATTAGATATCAGTATGCCAATTATGGACGGTTTTGAAACAGCGGCTTGGTTAAAAGTGAATTATCCAGAAGTTTTAATTATGGCGTTAAGTATGCAAGATGATGATAGCAGTGTTGTTAAAATGATTAAGAATGGTTCACATGGATATTTATTGAAAAATGCACATCCGATTGAATTAGAAAAAGCGCTACAAAAACTAATAGTTAACGGTTATTTCTATCCAGATTGGGCTTCCAAAATAGTTTTTTCTTCTTTGGGAGGTGCTTCAAGGGAGTTGCAATTAAAGATTTCAGATAGAGAAAGAGAGTTTTTAAAATATGTTACGACAGAAATGAGTTACAAAGAAATTGCTGAAAAAATGTTTTGTAGTCCTAGAACTGTAGAAGGATATAGAGATAATCTTTGCTTAAAACTAGAGCTTAAATCCAGAGTTGGATTGGCTGTTTATTCTATAAAAAACGGTTTGAACTAAAATAACTACGCAGGATTGTATTGTAATATGTTAATTGCTCAGCGTAAGTAGTACATGAGATTTGCGTTTGTTGCCTATAAAATTGACGCACTATCGTTAAGTTTTATAGCTCGATATATATCGCCACAAATTTCACGTGTTATTTCGTTGTGATTTGTGGCGATTTTCTATTTTCTTATTTAGTATGAAATTCGTGTTGAGCAGCTATAAGTTTCATTAAAGCCATATTACTAAAATTATTGTTTCAAATTCAACATGATATGCAACTCCTTTAATTGTAGCTCATCAATATTAGAAGGCGCATCAATCATTACATCTCTTCCTGAGTTATTCTTAGGGAAAGCAATAAAATCACGAATCGTTTCTTGTCCGCCTAAAATGGCAACTAAACGGTCTAACCCAAAAGCCAAACCTCCGTGTGGCGGTGCTCCAAATTGAAAAGCATCCATCAAGAAACCAAATTGTGCTTTTGCTTCTTCCTCGGTAAATCCAAGATATTTAAACATCAATTGTTGGGTTGCTTTATCGTGAATACGAATAGAACCACCTCCTATTTCGTTTCCGTTCAAAACCATATCATAGGCATTGGCTCTCACTTTTCCAGGATCAGTTTCTAGCAAATGCATGTCTTCTGGTTTCGGGGAAGTAAACGGATGATGCATGGCGTGGTAACGACCACTCTCTTCATCAAATTCTAATAAAGGAAAATCAACAACCCATAAAGGAGCAAATACTGCTGGATCTCTTAATCCTAGTCTTGTCGCTACTTCCATTCGTAACGCTGATAATTGCGCTCTGGTTTTATCAGCTGGACCAGAAAGCACAAAAATCATGTCGCCTGCCTTGGCTCCAGTAACTTTAGCCCAATTAGCTAAATCTTCTTGATCGTAGAATTTATCTACTGATGATTTAAATGTTCCGTCGTCGTTACATTTAGCATAAACCATTCCTGAAGCTCCTACTTGTGGACGTTTCACCCAGTCAATTAAAGCATCTATTTCTTTTCTAGTATAATTACCTGCACCGGGTACAGCAATTCCAACCACTAATTCAGCAGCATTAAAAACTGGGAATTCTTTATGTTTTGCAAATTCGTTTAATTCTCCAAACTCCATCCCAAAACGAATATCTGGTTTGTCATTTCCGTAGGTTTTCATCGCATGCTCATAGGTCATACGCGGAAACTCCTCTACTTCGATTCCTTTTATCTCTTTTAGTAAATGACGGGTCAAACCTTCAAACACATTTAGTATATCTTCTTGTTCCACAAATGCCATTTCGCAATCGATTTGTGTAAACTCAGGTTGTCTGTCTGCACGTAAATCTTCATCACGGAAACATTTTACGATTTGGAAATACTTGTCCATTCCTCCAACCATCAACAATTGCTTGAACGTTTGTGGCGATTGTGGCAAAGCATAAAATTGCCCTGCATTCATTCGAGAAGGGACGACAAAATCACGAGCTCCTTCAGGTGTTGACTTGATTAAGTAAGGAGTTTCTACCTCACAGAAATCTAAATCAGACATGTATTTACGAACTTCCATTGCTACTTTATGACGAAAAAGCAAACTGTTTTTTACAGGATTTCTTCTAATATCAAGGTAACGGTATTTCATTCGGATGTCTTCACCTCCATCAGTCTCGTCTTCGATTGTAAACGGCGGTGTTAAAGCCGCATTTAAAATCGTCAACTCGCTAACCAAAATTTCGACATCTCCGGTAGCAAGGTTTTTATTTTTGGCTTCACGCTCAATAACAGTACCTTTAACTTGAATCACAAATTCTCTACCCAATGTTTTAGCTAGTTCAAAAACGGCTTTATCAGTACGACCCTCATCAAAAACAAGCTGAGTAATTCCGTAACGATCTCTTAAGTCAACCCAGTTCATAAATCCTTTATCTCTGGATTTTTGTACCCAACCCGCTAGAGTAACTTCAGTATTTACGTTTGAGGCATTTAATTCACCACAGTTATGACTTCTATACATTATCAAAATTTTAGATTATCAAGTCTTCTATCCTTTTAGACTCGACTGCAAAAGTAAACACAAAATTCAAAATATAATAATAAACCACTCTACATGATTACCCTAAAACCCATTTATTTTGTTAATTAATAAGTTTGCAAAAAGAATTTATCTAGATTTGAACTAATAAATCATTACTAATGTCAATTATGAAAAAAGCGCTAGTCCTACTTTTTGTCTTTTTAAATGCAATAAACTCACATGGACAATCCACAACAGCAGTGCGATTTACTGCTAAAATCACGAATCGTATCAGCGACACATTAAGCATTAGAGGAGCGAATGGATTCAATCAAATCATACCTATTAATAGCAAACAAGAGTTTGATGCGACATTCGAAGCGCCGAAAGGTTTTTACCAATTAACCGATGGAAAACTAGGCTACAACTTATATCTAAGTCCTAACGCAGAAATAAACCTAACGATGGATGCCTCAAATCCTATTGAAACTATCAATTTCTTAGGAAGAGGAAGCAATGAAAGTAATTTTTTAGCAGATTATATGAGAAGAGAGGAGCTTTTTACCGAAGAAGCTTTTACAAAGGAACCTATGGAATTTCAAAGATTATTTGAAATAAAAAAAGAAGAAGACCAAAGCAATATAAAAAATGGAGATTATGATCCTGAATTTAAAACGATTCTACTGTCTTCACTCGAAAACAATAACAGGTATATTTTACAAGCTTATGCCAACGTGTCCCGCGCCAATCAACTTAAAGGCAAACCTTCACCCGGATTTACATTTGAAAACCACAAGGGCGGCCTAACAAAACTATCTGATTTAAAAGGAAAATACGTTTACATTGACATTTGGGCTACTTGGTGCGCCCCTTGCCGACAAGAAATACCCTATTTACAAAAAATAGAGAAAAAATACGAGGGCAAGAAAATTGCTTTTGTCAGCATATCTGTCGATACAAAAAATGATTATAACAAATGGAAGTCTTTCGTGACTACTAAACAGCTCGGCGGCATCCAATTGCTAGCAGACAATGACTGGAACTCAGATTTTATCCTAAAATACGGTGTAACAAGTATTCCTCGATTTATTCTTTTGGGTCCTGATGGAACCATTGTTTACTCAGATGCCGCGAGACCATCAGATCCTAAACTACAGGAAAAATTGGATTTCCTACTATTATAAAAAGCAGACACAACCTAAAATTACTTAAACATTTAATAACCAATATTTTACACAAACAATTCTATTAAAAAAAACCAAAAAGAAACCAGTACGTTGATTTATGTTCCGTTCACAATGTTAAATTTTTATCCAATGTTACCAAATTGTTACCAAATTGTTTTTTTAATGTAAAAAACATTTATATATTTGTAGAACGAACCAAGTAAAAATTTACATCATGAAAAAATATATAATGATTGCCGCAGTATTATTCTCAGGAATACTTTTTTCACAAAATACAAAACCACAATTAGAAGTAGTAGGAAATCAAGTAAAAGCAACTTACCTATATGAAAATGGTAAAGTGCAACAACAAGGAAATTTCTTAAATGGAAAATTACAAGGAGAGTGGGTTTCTTATGACGTAAACGGAAATAAAGTTGCTATTGGAACCTATAATAAAGGTGAAAAAGTAGGTAAATGGTTTTTCTGGAGCAACTCTGCACTAAGTGAGGTTGATTATTCAGATAATAGAATCGCTTCTGTTAAAAACTGGAAAAAAGATGCCGTTGTTAACATTGACTAACATTGCACCACTACAAATTAAAAGCTCCTACATGGAGTTTTTTTTTGTTTATAACGATAATCAATTACCTCCTTTTTAGGTGCCACATAAAAGTAGATCCAAAAAATAAAGCAAACCATTTGATATAAAACAACGACACCCTTACATTTTAGAACATATAAAACATCAAAATTAAACATAAAAAAAACCGCTTCGAAAGAAGCGGTTTTTAAGTACCCGGAGCCGGAGTCGAACCGGCACGGTTTCCCACAGGTGTTTGAGACCAGCGCGTCTACCAATTCCGCCATCCGGGCTTAGCAGACATGAAATAGCGACGGCTATTTCAACGCAATAAAGAGATTCGTAGTGGTAGCCACAAATCTTTTCCTTTAACACGGTGCAAATGTAAAAAATAAAATTAAATCTTCAACTAAAAATACTTAAATTTTTCCTTTCAGAGTTGAATAAATTTTATAAATTTGCAGCTCGGTAAAACGAGACACACTAACTAACTACATCTTAGATAAATACCAAGAAAAGCTACCAAGAAATGACCTAGCTTTAACAAAGTAGCTATCAAAGAACAAATACAACAAATTAAATGTCACACCTAGAACCAGAAGCGAAAATTTTTGCGTGTTCACAAAGTGTCTATCTAGCTGAAAAGATTTCCGCTGAATACGGAATTCCACTAGGTAAAGTTACTACGTCACATTATAGTGATGGCGAGTTTCAGCCTTCTTACGAGGAGTCAATTAGAGGTTTACGCGTTTTTATTGTTTGTTCTACATTCCCAAATTCAGACAATTTGATGGAATTATTACTGATGATCGATGCTGCAAAGCGAGCTTCAGCAAGACACATTACGGCTGTAATACCGTACTTTGGATGGGCTAGACAAGATAGAAAAGACAAACCTAGGGTTCCGATAGGAGCGAAACTAACAGCAAAATTGTTAGAGACAGCCGGAGCAACAAGAGTAATGACCATGGATTTGCATGCTGACCAAATTCAAGGATTTTTTGAAAAACCAGTAGACCATCTTTTTGCTTCTACAATCTTCTTACCTTACGTGAAAGGTTTAGGATTAGACAATTTGACTATTGCTTCTCCAGGTATGGGAGGTTCAAAAAGAGCCTATGCGTATTCTAAGTTTTTAGAATCAGATGTAGTTATCTGTTATAAACAAAGAAAAGCAGCAAACGTAATTGGCACAATGGAGCTGATTGGGGAGGTAAAAGGGAGAAATGTAATCTTAGTAGATGACATGATTGATACCGGAGGCACTTTGGCGAAAGCCGCTGATTTAATGATGGAAAAAGGAGCATTAAGCGTTAGAGCTATTTGTACACACGCCATTTTATCAGGAGACGCTTACGAGAAAATCGAAAGGTCTCAATTGCTAGAATTGATCGTTACAGATTCTATTCCGTTAAAGAAAGAGTCTAAAAAAATAAGAGTATTAAGTTGCGCCCCTTTATTTGCCGACGTAATGCACATGGTACATCATAACAACTCGATTAGCGGGAAGTTTATTATGTAAATGAGAGTGATAGTGATTAGTAATAAGTGACTAGACAATGTCTAGAACCACATACTTACTAAGCCTACCTCAAAACAAAGAATTGATTAGCAAGCACTAACCACAGATTAGCAAACGCTAAATCTTAACTAGGAAAAGCTAAGCACACTTAGAAAAGAGTTTAATTAATAACTATATAAATATTTACAATGAAATCGATTACAATTAAAGGATCAGAAAGAGAAAGCGTGGGAAAAGTTGCGACTAAAGCCTTACGTAATGCTGGAGCGGTTCCTTGCGTGTTATACGGAGGAGATCAACCAGTACATTTTTCAGCAGAAGAAAAAGCATTTAAAAGCTTGGTTTACACTCCAAACGCTCACACAGTTGTGATTGAATTGGGTAACGGTAAGTCTTACAATGCAATCATGCAAGACATCCAAGTTCACCCAGTTTCTGACAGAATTCTTCACCTTGACTTCTTCCAAATCTTTGACGAGAAAGAAATTACTATTGAAGTACCTGTTAAAATCATTGGTAACTCTAAAGGTGTTATGGCAGGTGGAGATTTACGTTTGAACAACCGTAAATTAAAAGTAAAAGCATTACCAGCAAATCTTCCTGATTTTGTTGAGGCTGACATTACTCCACTTAACATGGGTAACAAATTATACGTTACTCAAGTTCCTACTCCAAACTTTAAAATCATGCACCCAGACAACACTGTTATCTGTCAAGTGAAGATTTCTCGTGCGGCTATGAAAGCGGCTCAAGAGGCTGCAAAAGCTGCAAAAGCAGGACCTGCAAAAGGAAAGAAAAAATAATATTTTTTTCTACACATATCAAAAGCATCAGTTTTATTACTGGTGCTTTTTTTTTGCCTTTCTATTTTCTTAAGGTTTAGCTTCCTAACTAAATTAAGAACTTCCTTAGGAGCACAATAATCTATCTTTTAATGAACACCCCTCCCGCTATACGCTTCAATCTTTTTATCGCCAAAAAGGCGAATAAAAAGGATTTTCGCTGCTATCGGGGCTAGTTTAGACAATCTATTTTAAAAAGAAAAGAAGAAAATAGACCACACAGACCTTATTTAGCCTTAGAATGAAACCCGAAATACCCAACTGCAAACAAACTTTACCCTTTATCTAATTGACTATTTATCTAATTAAGTTTACTTTTGCAGCATGATACAATGGATAAAAGCACTGTTTTCAGCAACAATTAAAGAAGAAAACAGAAAAATCATCAAAAAAGAGGTTCCTGAAAACCCAAAAAACAATACAGAAAGCGTGAGTAAAAAATTTCTAATAGTAGGACTAGGCAACATAGGTGCTGAATACGTAAACACGAGACACAATATTGGTTTTAAAGTACTCGATCATTTTGCCAAAAAAGAATCGGTATCGTTTGAAACTGTAAAACTAGGCGCTCTAGCCGAATACAAATTCAAAGGTCGTACGTTTTTACTCTTAAAACCCAATACCTACATGAACCTCAGCGGTAAAGCAGTGCAGTATTGGATGGACAAGGAAAATATTCCACTAGAAAACATCATGGTTATTACTGACGACTTGAATCTGTCCTTTGGAACGATCCGAATCAAACCAAAAGGAAGTGATGGTGGTCACAACGGACTTAAAAACATCAATCTCGTCTTAAATACCAATCAATATACTCGTTTTCGTTTTGGTATTAGCGATGAATTCAAAAAAGGAAAACAAGTAGACTACGTTTTAGGCGATTGGGACGAAGCAGAAAAAGCCGCTCTACCGGAACGATTAGAACTAAGTTCAGAGATAATAAAATCATTTGGAACAGCTGGTCTTGACCTTACGATGACCAGTTACAATGGCAAATAAAAAAAGAGGAAACATGTATATGTTTCCTCTTTTTTTATTTGCTAATTTGCTTACTTAATAACTAGCTTCTTAACTTGTTTTGCGTCACCGTCGAAAACAGACACCAAATAAAGTCCTGCTTGTAAGTTGGGCAATTGAATATTTTGATTAAAACCCCCTGTATTCTCGAATGCTTTTTTATACAATTGACGTCCCAGTAAGTCATGTACTACTATTTGTATTTCATTCCCAGACTGACTGGTAAATTGCACATTAAAATTTCCTTTATTAGGGTTAGGGTATAGTGAAAAATCATTCACTGCAAAATCCGAAGTTCCAAGAGTGAACGTTTTAGTACAAATTTGAATAGAAGCGGAATCCAATGTTCCGTTATCATTTCTAAATGCATCTCTAATTCTAAACGTCCAAACTCCTTGCGCTAAATCGCCATTAAATGCGGTCAAAGGCTCAAAGGGAGTCACTGTTTGTTGTGTTGTAACAGTACAACCAAGGTCGGTACCAGAATCATCATACGTTAAGATTACACTACCTCTTGTACTCTCACAACTTCTATCAAACAATCGCACTGTTTTACCAGTTGGACTTACGACTTCCATTTGTAAATCAGAATAATAGGTATGCGTAAAGGCAACATTAAAATTAACGTCCGAAACTACAGCAGCTGAGTTAGGTACTGTTATTGTTCTTACGGTATAAGCCGCTTGCTCTGGTATATCGAAGGGAGCCGAATAAGTGTAGATATCACATGAAGAAACCGATGAGTAGCCAATAGTAAAAGCCTTCGAATTTAAAGCGTAATAAATATTTCCAGTTGGTGCAATCATAATACGGCAATTCTGGCCTAATACATTAGGAACGGTAATTACCTCAGTCCCGTCATTGGGTGTACTAGCCGCAAGTATAGTTGGGAAAGTTAACCCTCCATCTGTCGATAATTTTATAGTTACATTAGCTGATCCCGCTAGTGTATTCGTGCCATTTACGCTCCAAGTAACCGTTTGGGGCTGGCCTTGATACCAAGCTACAGCATCTGTATTTTGTGAGGTAACTGCAAATGGACCAATTGTTCCACTAACCGTAACTACCGAGGTTGCAGTATTCGTTTGAGCTGTTCCAAGTGCAGCATTATCTCTTGCAGTCAATGCAAAATTAAGAGTTCTTGCTACAGATGAAACTGATTCCCATCTGCTCGTTAATTTATTTGCAAGTACATTGGTATAATTAGGCATATATCGTATTGGACTAGTACCTGGATATAAGGATCGAAACAATGGCCCGTCCGGTTTTGAGGTTATTGCCTCGCTATTTGCAAAGAAAGTTGTAGTTGCTGAATCGGTTTGCTCCCAAGTGTAGGTCAAATTATCTCCATTTGCATCGGTTCCGCTACCAGTCAAAATAAAAGCAGTGCTGAAAGGAATGGTGAAATTTGAACCTGTACTAACCACGGGTGTGGCATTGGTAAACATGGTAGTGACAGGGCAAGTTTTGGTTGCCAAATTATTTTGGATTTGCAATATACTTGCATATGAAAAATAATCATCTGAAGCAGCTTGTACATCGTAAACATCTGTGATTCCAGCATAACCCATAATTGTTGAGCCGCTCCCAGGCTCTACACTAGTGCCTGCATTTTCTTCAATATGAGAAAAAGTATGATTTGCTCCTAGTTGATGTCCAAGTTCATGCGCCACAAAGTCAATATCAAAGCTATCTCCTTGGGGTCTTCCATCAGATGGCGACGTAAAAGCACTTCCTTTACCAACCTGAAAAACTGGATTTGAGTCTGTGTTTCTCAGCGGATTACAAATACAACCAATACAACCCGCATTACCTCCACCACCCGAAGCGGCAAATAAATGGCCAATATCATAGTTTCCACTTCCAATTTGACTGGTTAAAGTCGTTTGCAGTTCATTACTCCATCTTAATGGACAATCAGCATTTGCTGACGCACATTTGTCAACCACTAATTGTCCTTCTGATGCAGGCGAATAGGGATCCGAAGATGAATTCAAATAAATAATTGAAGTCGTGTTGGAAATAAGCTGCAACTTCAAAGCTAGGTCTTTATTAAATATACCATTGACTCGGGTCATTGTAGCATTCATTCCGGCCAGCGCTCCTGCAACAGTACCTCCATGAAATTGCGCGTATTCTCCTGTACATGATAAGGCAAGGCGCAATGTTTTAAAAACTCTATTATTTGCGGCTGTTTTAGCTGTTTTAACCGATAGATTTTTAGCAATTGCAACAGCATCGGTCGTACAATTTAATGGCAAACTCCCCTTACTCCTAGTTGAATTAGAGAAGACAATATAATTATTCTTATCAGTAACACTTTGTTCTATAAATTCAGAGCCCGAATCAGCACGTAAAACCATTGATTGAATTCCTTGAGGCGAAACACTTATACTCAAGGTTGCTGTTAGATCTGAAATTCCTTTTCCACTATACGATCTAATATCAGGATATTGTTCTTGTAACTTGGGCTCAAAATTAGAGTATTCTTCAACCAAAAACTTTTCAAACTCCCCTTTGGCATTTGGGACAGTTACCTCCACATTTCGCCCTTTACCCGTTATACTAGAATTCGACTTGCTTAAAGCAGCTTGTAACTGACCTTGGTCCAAAACAAATGATACAACATTAGTATGATTTGATCCAGCATTTTTCGCTGTTACGGTTGTGTTAGTATTAGTTACTCTCTTCCAAATTGTTCCGTCTTGTGCTTGAGAAAACGTAACATAAAGAAGTGCAAGTAATAAAGTGGTATTTTTTTTCATGATCGGAGGACTTTAAGTTATCAAAAATAGAGCAATTAATCCAAAATTGTTATTAAATCACTATCTTTTCAGTTGCTAATTAGTGTTAAAATCGATAATTGACCTAAAATAAATAGCTTTAATCGAAATCGATCTAAAAAATATATCAAAAAAAGCTTTAAATACCACAACATTAAAATAGTTACCATAAATTTGCAGTATTATAAAAAACACGCTTTGAACATTTTTCACTCCATTGACGATTTTAGTACTGCAAAAAAAACGATTTTAACGCTCGGTACCTTTGACGGAGTTCATATTGGACATAAAAAAATACTTGACAAGGTAATTGCATCTACCGAGGAGGAGAAATACGAAAGTTTAGTTCTAACATTCTTCCCACACCCACGAATGGTTTTACAAGAACATTCAGAAATAAAACTTTTAAACACCATCTCAGAAAAAATTGATTTATTGGAAAAAATGGGGATTCACAATCTCGTAATTCATCCATTTGATGAAACTTTTTCTAGATTGACTGCAGAGGACTTCGTAAGGACAGTTTTAGTCGACAAGTTTAACATTCAAAAAATCATAATAGGATACGATCATCGTTTTGGTAGAAATAGAACCGCAAATATTGATGATTTAATCGATTTTGGTGCCAAATACAATTTTGAAGTCGAACAAATATCCGTTCAGGAGATCGATGCTATATCGGTAAGTTCAACTAAAATCCGCAATGCACTGTCAGAAGGTGACATGACTTTAGCTAATAGTTATCTTGGCTATGACTACTTTTTTACTGGTACAGTCATCAAAGGAAAGCAATTAGGTCGCACCATTGGTTTTCCAACTGCTAATATCAAAATCGAAGAAGATTACAAGCTAATTCCTAAAAAAGGATCCTATATTGTTGAGAGTACAATCAACACTAAAAATATTCGTGGTATCATGAACATTGGTTTTAACCCTACCGTTGCAGGAGAAAGTTTGTCAGTAGAAGTTCATTTTTTAGATTTTGATGAGGATCTTTATGATAAAAAAATAGCAATCACCATACTAGAATACCTTCGACCAGAACAAAAATTCGGATCAGTAGAGGAACTAAAAAAGCAGCTGGAATTAGACAAAAAAGCAGCAATATCTTACTTCAACAAACGTTAATATTAGAATAGTTTATTTAATATATCTTATTATTTTCCGTAAATTTGGTAGTGAACCACTTGTGTAGCAATAGTTATCGCTAGGCAAACTAAAACTAACCACATGAAACTATCAAAAGAACTACTTAACGGAATAATTATTTGGATTGGAATTAGCATCCTTTTTCTGCTAATGAAAGCAGCTAATCTTGCTGATGTATTTTATTTAAGAGCCCTCAACATCTTATTCATTTACTATGGTGCAAATCGAACTTTAAAAAGCAATTTTGCCGAAGGAATAACAGGCCTACCCGAAAACGGAGTTTCGGCTTTGAAAACGTCTCTCATTGGTGTTTTTATTAGTATTGCTGGATTAGTATCATACAGTTACTTACAAGGAGGTGACAAATATGTAGAATCTCTCTCTGCTTCCTTTTTATTCGGCGGACAGCCAACTGTTATGACCTATGGTGTATCGCTTCTTTTTGAAGGAATTGTATCCGCAGTGATTGTAACCTTTACATTGCTGTTGATTTGGAAAAAACGCTATCCTACTGATTAGTAGATGCTCCGTACAATTATGTTAAAGCTACTTTTTCAACTATTACACATTGCTTCATAAAAACAATTTGACTACTTTTGAAGCATCAAAAAACAGCTTACAATGAGTATTACAAAACATAATTGGACGAAAGACGAAATTATCGCTATATATAACAAACCTATGATGGATTTGCTTTACGAAGCAGCATCGATACATAGAGAACACCACGACCCAAATGTGGTTCAAGTTTCTACTTTATTATCTGTCAAAACTGGAGGTTGTCCTGAGGATTGTGGCTACTGCCCACAAGCAGCTAGGTACCACACATCGGTAGAAGGAAATGATTTAATGACAGTAAGCCAAGTTAAAGCACAGGCTTTACGTGCAAAATCAGGAGGACCTTCGAGAGTTTGTA
>NZ_JAQWTM010000314.1 GCF_029242675.1 Flavobacterium sp. | reverse complement strand
TTATTTCCCATTCCGAAATAATCAGTTCTATTTCCGTTTCCAAAGATTATTCTCAAACCGCTTTTTCCGTTTTTCGAATTTCTAACTATTTCAACTATTTCATTCAAATTATCTCCGTCTAAATCACACAGAATTTTGTTTGTTTTGTGTTTTTTAGAAATTTGGATTGTGTCAATATTTTTAACTTCGGTTTCTCTTATTGCTTCCGTGTTAAATTCTTTATTTTGGACTTTTTCAGATTCTTCTTTAACTTCTTTTTTACAAGAAATAAAAACTAGGGTAAAAAGTATTAATAGTCTAATTTTCATATTTCGGTTTCAGATTAATTTCCGATTAGACAAAGATTGATTTTAAGTATTGCCTACTTTGCGAATTGTTTCTTTTTTGATTCATTCTGATAGTTGAATTTCTGTTTTTGGTAAAGAGTTTTTTGCGAACACTTACTTTTAAACGTCTCATTTTCAACAAGATTAAATCTATTTATCTTTTATTATTTCAGTTTTTAATTTTGATTTCAGAACAAACCAAATTGGAACGATAAAAATTATAAATAAACCAAAATCAAAACTTGATTCTGTTTTAATTCTGTGTGCGATTAATGCTCCAATTAAAATTCCGGTACAAAAAAGTCCAGTTATAATTGATTGAATCGCTTTTTTCGAGAAAGTTAAATTTCCAATTTTAATTTGTTTCATATATTTTCAATAAAAAGTTACTTATTTCAGATTTTTAGAAGTTATGCCTATTAATGTTATGCCACTTAGCGATGTTGCGAACTTCGTAACCGCTCAGTTTTCGGCTAAATGAAAACTTGATGCGAAACGGTAATTCCACTAAACTCCAGCTAGCTCAAAACAGCTGTTATAGCCAGTGGTTATAATATTAAGTTACTTTTTTATAAATGGTAGAATTGCTTTAAGTAATTTTTCTAGTCCATTAATTGAGATATCTTCATCTTCTTCTTTTGTTTCTGAAATCACATTGTTATTTCCGAAATATTTTTTTACAAGTTCTTCTTTAATTTTCTGCTTTTTTTCGTCAGGTAATAGTTCAATGAAAGGTCCAATTGATGCCAATTCTAATTCAAGATTTCTATTTTGTGTTTCTAGTTTTCTATGTTTATTTGATTCTCTTGATGAGTAAACAGCAGGGTATGTCAGTACTGCTGCTGCCAAAATTCTAACTAGTGATTTGTATAAATCAAATTTCCCTCTGCTTAGTTCAATGATTGACCAAATTAATAATAAAGACATAACAACCATGAAACCTAAAGCTATCCAACGGAAAAAGTTAGCAGTTTTTTTATGTTGATTAGCGATGTTCTGGTAATTACCAGTTACTCCTACATTACCAACAATATTTACAATTTTACTAGCTTCAGATAGTTTTGAATTTAAATCTTCTATAACTTTATTTGATTGATTTTCAAGTTGCAATTTTTGCGCTTCAAAGGTCTTTTTATTTGCTTCTTTTTCTGCTTCGAATAGTTCCTTATAATTTTTTCTGTCCGATTCTACACTGTCAATAATTTTCTTTTTTTCAATTTCAAATGAGGAACTGTTGCTAGATTTGATTGATTCAAATTCTGTATTATATGTGTTTAATACATTTTGTATTTCTGTTTCTTTCGTTGTTAATTGCTGTTGTAAAGTGGTTATTTGCGCTTTTTTAGCTGTTAAGTCATCTTGTGTTACTTTTAAATCATCCTGTAGCTTACGATTTAATGATTCTAAATTTTTATAAGCATTCTCAACAGTATTTTGAAAACTGGCAACTACTTTTGAAAAGTTGAAGTCTCCTTTATTTAATGGGAGTGGTAGATTTTTAATTCTGTTTAATGCTGAATTGAAATTATTTACGGCATTTGGCAAATGACCAGCATTATTGTTTCCTAAAAAAGAATTAATCTGAACAGTAGCAGCTTCTATTTCGGAAGCTAAGCTTGTTAATTCAGCTTCTTGAACTAGAATTGGAATAGTTAACTTTAGTCTGTCACTTACGAAAAGATAGACCGCTTCAAAAAACGAAAAATTTTCAACACCAATTTTTTCTTTTCCATTTTCTGTAAAAAGGGCTTTTTTAAGTTGTTCTATTTTTTCAAAAACTATATGATTTGTAAAACTGTCTGCTGTCATAATAATCTTGTTTGTTTTCATTTGGTAGATTCGGCTTTGCTACCATTGGCTATAACTCGTTTATATCATTACAAAGTATCACCTTTTAAGGTATTTACTAACTAATACAATATTGTCGCGTCTCCAACAAATATAGCATTAAATACCAAATGTTAAAATATTGTTAGCATTTAATTAGTTAATTTTCTTACAGT
>NZ_JAQWTM010000311.1 GCF_029242675.1 Flavobacterium sp. | reverse complement strand
AATAACTGCGTTGTAATTTAATTTTTTGTAGGTATCCAAAATAGCTATAAAATCTTTTTGTTGCTTTTCGACAGCATCGGTATTGCTGGTTGGCCAATCAATATTGGCAACAGTCGCAATCCAAACGGCTCTAAATTCATTTTTAGGGTTTGAATTGTTTTTTTCTTGTGCTTCAACGCTCGAGATTGAGAGTATCAAAAGAGAAAAGAGTACAATAAAAGATTTACAAGTATTCATTTTAGGTTTGTTTATCGCCTCCAAAAATAGTTTTTTTGACGTAGTTAATTAGATAAAAAGGGATTAAAATTTGCCTAACGCAGTATTTACAATTTGTTTGCCAGTTTTTCATTTGCTTCCAAGGATCGTAAGTTTATTTGGTCTTATTGGCAGTAGTGATTAATTTATCTTTCTTTTTTGGTTTTATACTTTAGTAAAGGACCTTATCTTTATATTTGTCAAAGGATGGCTGTTGCAACAGTTATCACGTAAATAGGTAATACAATTAGAGTAACATGTCAAATTCACTTCCTTTACAACAATTGTCTGATGCAATTGAAGGTACCCTTTTATTCGATGATCTTCATAAAACGTTGTATGCTACGGATGCTTCGGCCTACCGTATTATGCCTTTGGCCGTGGCTTTACCCAAGACGGATGCCGACATTGTAAAGTTAATTCATTTTGCAAACGAACATGGTGTTTTTCTAATTCCACGAACTGCAGGTACTTCGCTTGCCGGTCAAACGGTAGGAAACGGAATCGTCGTAGACGTGTCCAAGTATTTTACCAAGATTTTGTCTTTCGATCCAATTAAAAAAACAGTTACTGTTCAACCCGGAGTAATTAGGGATGAACTTAATTTATATTTAAAACCACACGGATTGTTTTTTGGACCCAATACTTCTACTTCCAATCGATGTATGGTAGGAGGTATGGTTGGTAATAATTCTTCTGGAACAACTTCGATTCGGTATGGTGTAACTCGGGATAAGATTGTTGAAATCAAAACGATTTTAAGTGATGGTTCGCAGGCGACATTTAAAGAGTTGACTTCAAGTGAATTTCTTTCAAAAAAGCAAGGCGATACACTTGAAAGTGCTATTTACAAATCATTGTACGAAGAACTTTCAAATAAGGAAATCCAAAATGAAATAATAAAAGAGTTTCCAAAGCCCGAAATTCACCGACGAAATACGGGTTATGCTGTCGATATTTTGTTGCAATCAGACCTCTTTGGCGGAAGCCAACCAACTATAAATGTTGGAAAATTACTGTGCGGAAGCGAGGGAACTCTTGCTTTTACAACCGAAGTAACCTTACAACTGGATGATTTACCGCCAACCAATAATATCATGGTAGTGGCGCATTTCACGAGTATTCAAGAAAGTTTAGAAGCGGTGATGATCGCCATGAAACATCATTTGTACACTTGCGAAATGATTGATGACACCATTTTAGATTGTACCAAAACAAATAAAGAGCAAAGTAAAAACAGGTTTTTTATTCAGGGTGAACCCAAAGCGATTATGCTCTTTGAAGTCGCTTCTCATGCGAGTATGGAGGATGCCGAAAATCAGGCAAATGCGTTAATTAAAGATTTAGAAGCGCATCATTTTGGATATGCTTCGCCAAAATTATACGGTGCTGATATTGATAAGGTAAATGAACTAAGAAAAGCGGGTTTAGGTTTACTTGGAAGTATTGTGGGTGACGATAAAGCAGCGGATTCTATTGAGGACACTGCAGTTGAACTAAGTGATTTACCTGCCTATATTGCTGATTTTTCGGCAATGATGGAGCGCCACGGTCAAAGTGCCATTTATTATGCGCATGCTGGAGCGGGCGAATTACACCTTAGACCTGTTTTGAATTTAAAAACGGCAGAAGGGGTGCATCAATTCAGAAATATTGCTACAGAAGTGGCTGTTTTGGTAAAAAAATACCGAGGCTCGCTAAGCGGTGAACATGGTGATGGAATTGTACGTGGCGAATTTTTACCGTTTATGATTGGTGAAAAAAACTATGAATTATTAAAGCGTGTCAAATTGGCTTTCGACCCGAATTCAGTTTTGAATATGGGAAAAATTGTAAATGCCTTGAAAATGGACGAGAATTTCCGTTTTGAAACGGGCAGGGTAGAGCCAGAGGTGCAAACTCTCCAAGATTTCTCAGATAGCATTGGGATTTTAAGAGCTGCTGAAAAATGCAATGGCTCAGGTGATTGTCGTAAGTTACCATCGGCCGGAGGAGCTATGTGCCCAAGTTACCGCGCCACTCGAAATGAAAAGGATACGACTCGTGCCCGCGCAAATGCACTACGAGAATATTTAACCCAATCTGAAAAAGAGAACAAATTCGATCATAAAGAACTATACGAAGTGTTTGATCTTTGTGTGAGCTGTAAAGCCTGTGCTAGCGAATGTCCATCGAATGTAGATGTTGCATCGCTTAAGGCCGAATTTTTATACCAATATCAAAAAGCCAATGGCTTTACATTCCGAAATAAAATTTTTGCTAATAATGCTAAGATGAACGCCATGGGAAGTTTGTTTCCCTCGTTGACCAATTTTGTTGCTAATTTATCATTTGTTAAGAAAAGAATGGGGATTGCTCCAAAGCGCCAAGTGCCTTTATTAGCACCGCAAACGCTTCGAAAATGGATTGATAAACAGGAAAGAACTCAATCAGAATTTCTAAAAGGTAAATTGTACTTATTTATTGATGAGTTTACCAATTACTATGATGTGCAAGTAGGAATTGACGCTTTTGAGCTTTTAACACAATTAGGATATCAGGTTTTAATAGCAAATCACGAAGAAAGTGGAAGAGCCTTAATTTCCAAAGGATTTTTAGAAGAAGCGAAGCTAATTGCGATTAAAAATGTTTCGACTTTTGCACCACTTATTACTGACGATTGTCCGCTAGTAGGGTTAGAACCTTCGGCGATATTGACCTTTAGAGATGAGTATTTGCGTTTAGCACAAAATAAAACAGATGCCAACCAATTGGCTAAAAATGTTGTGACCATTGAGGAGTTTTTCAAGAACGAAATCACAAAGGGAAAGATACACGCTGATCAATTTACGGAAGAAGCGAAGCAAATAAAAATTCATGGCCACTGCCATCAAAAAGCGTTAAGTTCCATTGAAGCCACTTTTGCTATGCTAAACCTCCCTAAAAATGCAGCGGTGACGATATACAATTCGGGCTGTTGTGGTATGGCGGGGTCCTTTGGTTACGAAAAAGAGCATTATGACATTAGCATGCAAATGGGGGAAGACACCTTATTCCCGAAAGTAAGAGCAACCGAGGCAACTGTGGCTATTGCGGCTGCAGGAACTAGTTGCCGTCATCAAATATATGATGGAACTAACCGCAAGGCGCAGCATCCTGTATCTATATTAAGGAGTTGTTTGAAATAAATTTAAATGAAGCAAAAAGGTACTTGTTACATCGTTTATTATTTTGAATGTTTTGATGGTCGTATTGCATCCTAATCTGGTTTTTAATTTTGAAATAACAAAAAACAAGGCGTTAAATCAGTAAAAATTAAATTAGTTTTATACATTTGGATTTCGAATAAAATGAGGATTATTTTAGAAATAATTAAATTTTATGAAGAAGATAGTAAGTTTTAATGAGAAAAAGCAACATATGAAGGGTTCGAGTTTATTTAGAAAAAAAACAGTTCAAGATATTTTAAAGCAAGTAGAGCAAAATGAATCCGATGGGCATAATGCATTAGGAAGACATTTGACAGCCAGAGATTTAGCTGCTTTTGGTATCGCCGCTATCATTGGTGCAGGTATCTTTAGTACGATCGGAAAAGCGAGTGCTGATGGAGGTCCTGCGGTTATTTTCTTATTTATTTTTACGGCATTAGCTTGTAGTTTTGCTGCTTTTGCCTACGCTGAATTTGCCTCGATGGTTCCCGTTTCTGGAAGTGCCTACACCTATTCGTACGTAGCTTTTGGAGAATTAATTGCCTGGATTATAGGATGGGCACTGATTATGGAGTATGCTATTGGTAATATTACCGTTGCTATTTCTTGGAGTGATTATTTCACGGGCTTACTCGAAAGTGGTGGCATTCATCTCCCGCAGTGGATACAAATGGATTACCTAACAGCATCAAACGGCTTTAAAGACGCAACGGCATTAATGCAAAGCGGAAAATCATACGAAAACTTAAGTGAAGGGCTAAAAGCGTCCTATATGGCTTGGACAACTTCGCCTACAATAGGATCTTTTCACTTTGTAGCGGATTTACCCGCTTTGTTTATAATTGTACTTATAACCGCTTTGGTATACCGTGGAATGAAGGAATCTCGTAATGCCAGCAACATGATGGTCGTTGTAAAACTGTGCATCATTTTACTCGTAATAGCAGTGGGTGTTTTTTATGTAGATACTGATAATTGGACTCCCTTCGCACCAAATGGTGTCAGCGGAGTGTTAAAAGGAGTGTCGGCAGTGTTTTTTGCTTACATTGGTTTTGATGCAATTTCAACAACAGCTGAGGAATGTAAAGATCCACAACGCGATTTACCAAGAGGGATGATGTGGGCCATTATTATTTGTACTGTGTTGTACGTGATCATCGCCTTAGTTTTAACCGGAATGGTAAACTATAGCTTACTTGATGTTGGTGATCCTTTAGCGTTTGTATTTGCTAAGCTAGATTTAAAATGGATGTCGGGAATTATTGCAGTAAGTGCTGTAATTGCTATGGCAAGTGTACTGTTGGTTTTCCAAATGGGTCAACCTCGTATTTGGATGAGTATGAGTCGTGACGGTTTATTGCCAAAGAAATTTTCTAGAGTACATCCAAAATTCAAAACACCTTCGTACGCTACTGTTGTAACCGGTTTTGTAGTTGCAGTTCCTGCTTTGTTCTTAAACTTAACAATGGTAACTGATCTCTGTAGTATTGGTACTTTGTTTGCTTTTGTATTGGTTTGTGCTGGAGTTTTAGTACTTCAAAATAAAAAAGATATTCCGCGTGGGAAATTCAAAACACCCTACGTAAATTCTAAGTATGTTGTGCCTTTTATGTTGGCTGCAGGATTATTTTACGCTTTCAATTACAACAACAAAGCTACGATGGGCTTTATTACTAATGAAGCTAAAATTGTAAATGCAACTGATATCATCACTTCGCTAAACAAAGAAGATTCTCAAAAAGTATACGATTATTTAGTAGGTCTTGAAGCAAAATCAACAACTGAAAAATTAGATTTAGAAAATTTATTGAGCCAATATCAGCAAGACGATGCTAAATATGCAGAGGTTGTAGGCAATTTGCCAATTGACAATGACTTAAAATATGAAAGTGGTTTTGCTTTATTCAAACATAAAATTCCAATGTGGATTTTCTTATTTGTCTTGGTAGGACTAACATTTTGGTCATTCCGTGAAAACCTTTCATTGATTCCTTTATTAGGTTTGGTGAGCTGCTTGTACATGATGGCTGAGTTAAGTGTTTGGAATTGGATTTACTTTACCATTTGGTTACTAATCGGACTTACAATTTACTTTGGCTTTAGCCGAAAAAACAGTAAATTGAACTGGAAAGACGCTTAAGGTAAAGTGATTTACATTTGGAAAACCGTTCTGATTATTTCAGAACGGTTTTTTTTTGAGATCGAAACTAGAAAATTAAAGCTGACGGACTACTGATTACAGTAAATACGGGTTAGATTATAACTGTTTGCAGAGCTTGGGGACAAATTTCTAGCCTACGCTCTTAAATAAAAATACTTACTTTTACATTCAATTTCTAAAAGATACTGCTGCTATGCGATTAAAAATAATACTGACTTTACTGTTACAACTAATTTTTATTTCGGTTATCCATTCACAAAAAAATGTCACAATATCGGGTCTAATTAAAGATAGTAAGAGCCAGATCGTTTTACCTTACGTGAATGTAGTTTTAAAAACAGAAAAGGACAATGCTTTCGTAAGTGGCGCAATTACCAATGAAGAAGGTCGGTTCACTTTATCAAATACAAAATCGGGGAAATACTTTTTGGAAATTTCTTATTTGGGTTACACCACTTTAAGGCAAGAATTATATGTAGGAACGCTTTCTGAATTTTTGGACCTTAATACTATTGAACTAGTTGAGAATCTAAACCAACTTAATGAAGTCGTAATTACCTCCAAAGCAAGTGAAATTAGCGATAAAATGGATAAAAAGACTTTTTCACTACAAGATAATATCAGTCAAACAGGTGGTTCAGTGCTTCAAGCTATGCAATATTTACCCAGTGTCACAGTTCAAGATGGTAAAGTTCAGCTAAGAGGAAATGATAAAGTAACCGTGCTTATTGATGGGAAACAAACAGCGATCACAGGTTTTGGTGGTCAATCAGGTTTAGATAATATTCCAGCATCGGCCATAGAAAAGATAGAAATCATCAATAATCCCTCATCGAAATACGACGCGAATGGAAATGCGGGAATCATTAATATAATTTACAAAAAGAACAGAAAAAACGGTTTTAATGGGAAGCTCGGTTACACCACCGGTTTAGGATCATTATGGGTTCGAAAAGAGAACTTACCAACCATTCGACCGCAATATACTTTTACACCCAAAATTAATCCTAGTGTTTCCTTAAATTATAAGAAGGACAAAGTAAATGTGTTTTTCCAAGGTGATTATTTGTACACCGAAACGTTGAATAAAAATGAATTTGTGACGCGAACGTATGACGATGGTGCTATTATTAATTCACAATTAAAAAGGAATAGGAACACCCATTTTACTACTTTGAAAACGGGAGTCGATTATGCTATTAACGACCAAAATTCATTGACTATTTCGGGACTTTTTGGATCAGAGAAGATCATTGATCGCGGGGATCAACCGTTTTTTAATGCAGATTATTCACAGCGCCGCAGATTATGGCAATTTCTTGAAGATGAGTTGAAAACGACTTGGATGGCAACTGCAGCCTACCAACATAAATTTAAAGAAGCGGGTCGTTTATTAAACATTGGTTTTAATTATACCTTTCACAGGGAGGACGAGAAATATTTCTATGATAATTTCTTACCTTCTTCAACAGGCACTGATGCGTTTAAGCTTTTGTCAGATGAGCAAGTGTATGATTTTAATTTGGATTACATCAAACCATTGAAGTATGGTAGACTTGAAACGGGTTTAAAACTTCGTAACCGCAGTATTCCAACAAATATGCAATTTATGCCAGGCGCAAATTCGGTTCTAGATGCTAGTGCTGGCG
Source organism: Flavobacterium sp. (assembly GCF_029242675.1). Lineage (GTDB taxonomy): Bacteria > Bacteroidota > Bacteroidia > Flavobacteriales > Flavobacteriaceae > Flavobacterium. The sequence goes on along the minus strand of NZ_JAQWTM010000311.1, from coordinate 2,475 downwards.
GAGCAGCAACTTACAAAGAATTAATTCCTGCCGTTTATGGGAATTATATTTTTGAAAATAATAAATGGGAAGCAGAGCTTGGTTTAAGAATAGAGTATGTAAAAATAGAATATGATGTAAACGAAGATCATCCTGTTTATACAACTGATAGTTACAATTATACGCAGCCCTTTCCTAATTTTCGTTTAGCCTATAAAATCAATGATAACAACAAACTGTCGGCTTTTTACAATCGAAGAGTAGACCGACCGAATGAGGTTGATATTCGTATTTTTCCTAAATATGACGATGCCGAAATTATTAAAGTAGGAAACCCAGCCTTACGACCACAATTCACTAATTCAGTAGAACTTGGTTTTAAAAACAATTGGGAAAAAGGAAGTTTGTATACTGCCGCTTACCATCGTTTTGCTGATGGTACCATAACTAGAATCTCGAGTACTGTGACGGGAAGTCCTATTATTTACGCCATTTTTCAAAATGTGAAAAAAAGTTTCAATAGCGGTGTAGAGGTCGTTTTAAGCCAAGAAGTATCAAAATTGTATTCCTTCAATATTAATTTGAATGGGTACAGAAATCAAATCGATGCTTTTACTGTTGAAAATAAATATCCCGTTGTGAACACCTTTTCCGCAGACCAACAGCAAATCATTTCTGGAAACATAAAATTGAATAATACCTTTAACTTTCGCAAGGAGTTTAGTGCGCAATTAACGGCGATTTATTTGGCACCAGATATTATTCCGCAAGGAAAAATAAAGTCGCGATTTTCAATTGATCTAGGTGTAAAAAAAGCAATTCAAAAAGGAAAAGGAGAGTTGTTTATAAACGCCACCGATTTATTTAATACCATGATTACCAGAAAAGAAATTACAGGTCAAGGTTTTGATTATATTAGCAATGATTATTACGAAACTCAGGTAGTTCGTGTTGGGTATAGTTATAAATTTTAATCAGGAAGAGTAAGGGTTGGATAATTGCTGAAATCGACTAAACCTTATGTTGATAATAACTAAAAATAAAAAAAACGAAACCATAATGCAACACGCATTTAATTCTAACAACTAATAAATTGTATGACTGCATTGTATATCAATTGGGATTTTAACGATCAAATTATTTCTATTTTTGGTTTTCCATTAAAATATTACGGACTCTTATTTGCATCAGGATTGTTGCTCTGCATGTATTTTCTAAAAGGCATTTTTAAAGCAGAAAAGCTTTCGAGTGAAGCGCATGAAGCATTATTCATGTATGGTATTATTGGGATATTTGTAGGAGCAAGATTAGGACATTGTTTTTTCTATGATTTTGACTACTATTCGCAACACTTGCTTGAAATAATCTTACCTATTCAAAAAACAGCAAATGGGTCTTATCACTTCATTGGTTATGCGGGTCTAGCTAGTCATGGTGGTACTTTGGGTTTATTGCTTGCCCTTTATTTGTATGCTAAAAAGTATCAAATAAAATACATGATGATTCTCGATCTGATTGCTGTAGTTGCTCCTTTGGGCGCGACTTTTATTAGATTGGCTAATTTGATGAATTCAGAGATGATAGGAAATCCGACTAGTATGCCTTGGGCCTTTGTATTTAGCAGGATAGATAATGAGCCTAGGCATCCCGCACAGCTATATGAAGCACTTGCTTATTTGATGATTTTCATCACTATTTTTGCTATTTATAGATCTAAAAAGATAAAAATTGGCAAAGGTTTTTATTTTGGATTTACGATCACATTAATTTTTGTAATGAGAATTCTCATTGAATTTGTAAAGATCAACCAAGTTGAGTTTGAAAATGGAATGCTGTTAAACATGGGTCAAATATTGAGTATTCCATTTATCATTATTGGAGTTTATTTTATCACTAAAAGCATCCAAACAAAAAAAAATCCGTTGTAGTTTACTCTACAACGGATTTTAAAAGTATTGGTTTATTTTATTACAAAATAGAAAGCTCTTGCATGCAAGCCTTCATCATTTGATATGTTCTTTCAATATCATTATCTAATCCTATCGAGAAACGAATTAATCCATCCGTCAAGCCCATTTCTGCTTGTTCTTCCATAGGGATTTCGCTTGATGTTGAGGTTCCAGGTGCGCTAAACAATGTTTTGTAAAATCCTAAACTCACTGCTAAGTACCCAAGATTTTTAGACTGCATTAACTCCATTAAAGCATTGGCTTGAGCCAAAGAACCCACGTCAATCGTCATCATTCCTCCATAACCGTACTCAGGATTGATCATCCCGGAATAAATTGCATGACTCGGGTGACTCGCTAATCCGGGGTAAACCGTTTTTAAACCGTCTTTTTCAAAACGCTCTGCTAGGTAAGCCGCATTATGGCTGTGTTGCTTCATACGGATGTGTAGCGTACGCATGTTTTTCATCACACTCGCTGATCGTAAACTATCCATTGTTGGACCTAAAAGCATACTTGCTCCACTATTTACATCCTTAAGTTTGTT
>NZ_JAQWTM010000291.1 GCF_029242675.1 Flavobacterium sp. | reverse complement strand
GGTGTTGGTCCAAACGTAGCATGGTCAGACGCTAACTTTGGTACTCAAAACTATTATCCGTCATTCTACGGTGCGCAACCTAATGAAAAATCAGGTACTTGTCTTTATAAAAGTGAAATGACATTTTCGTTAGTAGCTAATGTCATGAAGTTCCAATTAGATAACAAAGGCCAAACGTATTATAACGGAGCTTTTAAAGGTGGAGGTGATGATGCTTGTTATGATTTAAACACCAGTGGTTTAAAAACGGTAACTTTAAGTAAGTCAGAGTCATTTGTTAGTAAAAATCCGGATGCCGCTACGCAAACCAGAGGGACAGTTTTAAATATTGCTGATGGTGGTTTTATGGGTTATTTTGTAGGAACAAGTTCATACGAGATACTTTCGATTACGGATAATCGTATGAGAGTGAGAGTTATTCAATCAGGTAATCCTTTCTTAGCTTGGTATCATATTTTTACAACTACTCCGCCAACTTCTTCTGCTTCACCAACAGACTACACAGTTTTGAAATTTTCAGATGAGTTTAATACTGATGGTGCTCCGGATCCTACCAAATGGGGATATGATTTAGGTGCTGGTGGTTGGGGAAACAATGAGTCCCAAAGTTATACTTCTGCAGCTGATAATGTAAGTGTTTCAGGAGGAACGCTAAAAATAACTGCTAAGAAAGTAGGCTCAAGCTATACTTCTGCAAGACTAAAATCAGAAAATAAATTTGAATTTACCTACGGAAAGGTTGAAGTTAGGGCTAAACTAACAACTGGTGCGGGTACTTGGCCTGCTATCTGGATGCTGGGAGAGAACTATGCTACCAACACTTGGCCAGCTTGTGGTGAAATTGATATTATGGAATTCAAAGGAAGTCAACCTACTACCGTTTATGGTACGCTACATTATCCTGGTAATTCAGGAGGAAACGGAAATAGTAATTCTACAACAGTAGCTAATGCAGCTTCTCAGTTTCATGTTTATAAAACCATATGGACACCAGCTTCTGTAAAGATATATGTTGATGATGTACTTTTTCATACAGTAGCCAATACAGCTTCGTTGCCATTTAATAAGGATTTCTTTTTAATTCTTAATGTAGCAATGGGAGGAAACTTTGGAGGTGCTATTGATCCTGCCTTTACACAATCTTCAATGGAGATTGATTATGTTAGGGTTTATCAATAACCAATTAAATCATAAATAAAGGTCGAAAGTAATTTCGACCTTTACATTTAAATAAATGAAGATGAAAATTATAAAGTGTTTTTCTTTTCTTTTTGTTGCACTAATTATCTTTAGTTGTAGTCAAAAAGTAGTACAGCCACAGCAAATGTTGGTAGTGCAAAATAAAATAGAAACTCGAGTGGACTCTGTCATCAAATTAATGACCTTGGAGGAAAAAATTGGACAGCTGAATCAATACAACGGTTTTTGGGAAATAACAGGACCCACTCCCAAGGAAGGACAGGCAGCAAAGAAATATGACGACTTGAAAAAAGGTTTGGTGGGTTCGATGTTGAATGTTAAAGGAGTAAAGGATGTTAAAGCTTTGCAAAAGATCGCTGTTGAAGAAACACGCTTAGGTATACCTTTACTTTTTGGATTTGACGTAATACATGGGTACAAAACGATTAGTCCTATACCTTTAGCAGAGGCGGCTAGCTGGGACTTGATTGCTATTAAAAAATCAGCACAAATAGCTGCTGAGGAAGCGGCGTCGGTTGGTCTCAATTGGACGTTTGCTCCAATGGTGGATGTGGCTCGTGATGCACGTTGGGGCCGCGTAATGGAAGGTGCTGGAGAGGATCCTTATTTAGGAAGTCTCATCGCAGCAGCTCGGGTACAAGGATTTCAAGGAGATGATTTAAAAGCTAGAAATACCATTTTAGCATGTGCTAAACATTTTGCAGGTTATGCTTTTGCTGAATCAGGTAGAGATTATAATACAGTCGATGTTAGTGAATCGACGCTTCAAAATATCATTTTTCCTCCTTTTAAGGCTGCTGCCGATGCAGGGGTGCGAACTTTTATGAATTCTTTCAACGAATTGAACGGAATACCAGCAACGGGTAATTCGTATTTACAGAGACAAATATTGAAAGGCGAATGGAAATTTGATGGATTTGTAG
>NZ_JAQWTM010000288.1 GCF_029242675.1 Flavobacterium sp. | reverse complement strand
TGATAATAGTTTTCGATATTTTCAGGAAATTGGATGTGAATAACCGTTTTTACAGTCGCCTTATCGATTCCCATTCCAAATGCATTGGTAGCAACGATAACCTGTGCTTGGTCTTGCATCCAAAGCTGCATGTTTTTATCTTTTTCTTTGGAGCTAAGGCCGCCATGGTAATAGGTGGCTTTGAAGCCGAGTTGTTGCAATTGAGATGAAATTTCAAGACACGATTTTCTGTTTCGGACGTATATGATCGAGCATTGTGGATTTTTTTTTAAAATTTGAGTTATTCTGTGCAGTTTATCTTCGACTTCAAAAACCATGTAAGCAATATTTTTTCTTGCAAATGATTTTTTAAAAAATTGTGGTTTCTCTAAACCTAATTGCAAAACAATATCTTCCTTAACTCTTTCTGTGGCCGTTGCAGTGAGTGCTAGAAATGGAATCTTAGGAAAATATTCTTTAAGTTGTGAGATTTTTAAATAGGCTGGTCTAAAATCATGTCCCCATTGGGACACGCAGTGCGCTTCGTCAATTGCAATGAGGTTGATTGGAAGTGTTTTAATACGATCTAAAATCCAATCTGATTGTAAGCGCTCAGGCGACAAATAAAGGAATTTGAAATTACCATACTGGCAGTTATCTAGTAGGTCAATTATTTCATCTTGCCTAATTCCGCCTGTCAATGCAATGGCTTTGATGTTTCGCTGCTGCAAATTAGCGACTTGATCTTTCATTAAGGCTACTAAGGGAGATATGACTAAGCAAATTCCTTCTTTCATCATGGCGGGAACTTGAAAACAAATTGATTTTCCGCCGCCTGTAGGCATCAAGGCAAAAGTATCTTGCCCACTTACAACAGCATCAATGATGTCTTCCTGCAGTGATCTAAAAGAATCGTGCTTCCAGTATTTTTGTAGAATTTGTAACGCCTCAGACATTCTTTTTAATTTGAATTACAAATTTTAAACTAAAATTTCTTTGGACGTAACCGTATCGACAAAGTGATTAGCTCGAAATTTTGTCTAAGATAAAAAGAATTCGGTTTTCAATGGTATCTTTTGGTACTTCTATTAAATCGTATTCATACCCTTTATAGGTCTCGATCAAATGATTTTGAATCAATTTAGCCTGTTCGTAGTTTTCGTATCGCGCTTCATCGCTCACATAAATTTCTTCCCATGGTGGTAAGATAAATATTTTACTGTACCGGTATTCTCTACAAATAGCGTCGAATGATGCAGGGTAGCTATCGCCAATATAGTGCATATAAGCAAGTACATCAGGAATTCCTCGGTCAATAAAAACCACATTATGTGGCTCTTTTTGAGCATCTAAGAATTGTTTTTTTCTTCCTTCGAGTAAAAGCTCGCTAAAAAGCAGCGGTTTTTCAAGAAACAATTGTTCGATTCCTTGTTTCTTTGCTTCTAAAGTTACCTCTCTTGAAATCTCAGGATAACAGCAAAATCCTTTTGCTATTAAACCATCAATTAAAGTACTTTTACCAGTTCCGGGACCTCCTATAATAATAATGACTTCTTTTTGCACGATTTGGAAATAAGGCGCAAAAGTACTCAAACTAATTGGAAATCGAAATATTGAACCGAATAAAATTGGTTTTATTAAAATTTATAAGCCATAATTCATAATTTGCATTTGAAACTGTATCTTTGCTTTAATTTTAATTATAAGATGGATAAAAAGGCGGAAGAATTTTATGATAGATTGAAAGTGGAGTTGGATAATAGTAATTCCTGGCCTGCTTTGTATTTGTTTAAATTTATAGTTCCAACTACAACGGAAAATGTAGAAAAAGTAGAAGCAGCCTTCAATAGTATGGGTGCTGTTATCAAAACTACAAAGTCTAAAACAGGTAAATTTACAAGTATCTCTATCGACGTTCAAATGAAAAGTTCTCAAGCTATTGTTGAGAAATATCAGGAAGTTTCTACAATTGAAGGTATCGTATCTCTTTAATATTTGAATAAATCTAGGATGCTAAACCAGCTAATAGTTGGTGGTAAATTAGTTGTGCTCAAATGCCTCAAAATAAATCAAAGATGAATTCAAAGTATACAAAAGAAGTTGCTAATGATGTTGTACATCATTTAGAATACAATGCCGAGAGGTCGCATTTAATCATTCCGGAGTATGGTCGTCATTTGCAAAAGCTGATTGACCAAGCTACTATCATAGCTGATAGCGAAGAGCGAAACAAAGCCGCAAAGTACATTATTCAAGTAATGGGGAACCTAAATCCACATTTACGTGATGTTTTGGACTTTCAGCATAAGTTATGGGATCAACTTTTTATTATGTCTGATTTTAAATTGCAGGTCGACTCTCCATACCCAATTCCTTCAAGAGAGGTATTACAATTAAAACCAGATGTTTTAAATTACCCTCAAAATTTCCCTAAATACAGGTATTACGGAAACAATATTAAGTACATGATCGATGTAGCTAATAAATGGGATGATGGGGAAATGAAAAATGCCTTGGTAAAGGTAATTGCCAATCACATGAAAAAGTCCTATTTAAGTTGGAACAAAGATACCGTAAAGGATGATGTGATTTTTGAGCATCTTTATGAGCTTTCAGATGGAAAGCTAGACTTGCGTCAAAGTACAGAAGAGCTAATAAATACGACTGATTTATTGCGAACCAATAAGCGAATTTCTAACAAAATAAGTCCTGCAGGTCAGCCAAAAATTCAAAGTAATAAAAATACAAAAACAGGTAAAGCAAAGACCTATTCTAAAAATAACAATAACCAAAAATAGTTTTGAAATCGAATCATTTCGATTCCTACTAAAGCTGTTTTTGATTTACAAACTTATAACACTATTAATACGATAATATGGGAATTTTCAAAATAGAAGGAGGCATTCGTCTAAAAGGTGAAATCACTCCACAAGGAGCAAAAAATGAAGCATTACAAATTTTATGTGCGGTACTTTTAACTCCTGAAAAAGTTATAATCAACAATATTCCTGATATTATTGATATCAATAAGTTAATTACGCTTTTAGGAAATCTAGGTGTAAAAATTCAAAAAAATGGTCCTGGTTCGTATACCTTCCAAGCCGATGATGTAAATATAGGCTACTTAGAGACAGAAGCTTTCAAGAAAGAAGGTGGTTCACTTCGTGGATCTATTATGATTGTCGGTCCTTTATTAGCTCGTTTTGGAAAAGGGTATATTCCTAAGCCAGGTGGAGATAAGATTGGAAGAAGAAGACTAGATACCCATTTTGAAGGATTTATCAATTTAGGAGCGAAATTCCGTTACAACAGAGAAGATCACTTTTATGGTGTAGAAGCTAAAAATGGTTTAGTAGGAACAGCTATGTTGCTAGACGAAGCCTCAGTTACCGGTACTGCTAATATTGTAATGGCTGCTGTTTTAGCCAAAGGAATTACCACCGTTTACAATGCGGCTTGTGAGCCTTATTTACAGCAATTATGCAAGATGTTAAATTCGATGGGAGCCAAAATAACTGGAGTTGGTTCTAATTTATTGACCATTGAAGGTGTTGAAAGTTTGGTAGGTTGTGAACACCGTATTTTACCAGATATGATTGAAATAGGTTCTTGGATTGGTTTAGCAGCGATGACAAGAAGTGAAATTACAATTAAAGATGTAAGTTGGGATAACCTAGGATTGATTCCTAATACTTTTAGAAAACTAGGGATTACTTTAGAACGAAAAGGAGATGATATCTATATTCCTGCTCATGAAGATGGGTATGAAATCAAAACGGATATTGATGGTTCTATTTTAACTATTGCTGATGCGCCTTGGCCAGGATTTACTCCTGACTTATTAAGTATTGTTTTAGTTGTGGCAACACAGGCTAAAGGAGATGTGCTTATTCACCAAAAAATGTTTGAAAGTCGTCTTTTCTTTGTCGATAAATTAATTGACATGGGAGCTAAAATTATGTTATGTGATCCGCATAGAGCTGTAGTAATGGGACATAATTTCCAATCTCAGTTAAAAGCTACAACAATGTCTTCACCAGATATTCGCGCTGGAATTTCATTATTGATTGCTGCACTTTCAGGAAAAGGAACGAGTACAATTCAAAACATTGAACAAATTGATCGTGGATACGAAAGAATCGATGAGCGTTTAAGAGCTATTGGAGCGAAAATCGTTCGTGTTGAATAAATAGAAGGAACAATAGAATGAGTAAAGAACAAGAAGCCGTCAAGGCAACTTACTTTAGTATAATAGGAAATACCTGCTTAGCTATCATAAAAGGCTTAG
>NZ_JAQWTM010000281.1 GCF_029242675.1 Flavobacterium sp. | reverse complement strand
TTCTTCTTGAGGCATCAGTTGCTGTTTTGTAAACGGTGTAAATGACATTGACATTGCTATTGTGCTATTTAAGAGGTAAAATTACATAAAAAAGATCAAAATACCGTGAGAGTACTTCCTTAAAAAGAACGAAAAAGGAGCTACTGTAAAACTTTCTCCATTTTGATGTCGGCGCGTTCATAAACGCCAGATTCTAAAGGTATTTCGACAAAACAGTACTTGCGATACAAATGAATGGCCGATTTTAGGCTTCTATTGGAATATAAAATAAGTGTCCTCGCATTTATTTCTTTGGCCACAGTAAAGCAGTGCTCTAGAAGGAATTTACCAATTCCTATACCCTGAACAGTGGATGTAACCGCCATTTTACTAATTTCGTACACCGTTTCGCTGACTTTTAATAAAGAAACCGTTCCTACTATTTCGTCTTTGTACGTTGCATAAAAAATCAAACCGCCTTTATCGATAATTTCTTCTTGCGGATTGGAAAGTACAATTTCGTCTCGATCTTCAATACGAAAATACTTTTGTAACCACTCCACATTTAAAATCTTGATATAGTCCTTTAATTCCGTACTAAACGGAATGATACGTACCGCTTCAATCGTGTTTTTCATCTTCTTAACTTAAAACTAAAACTCGTTTTCCATCGGCTTGCTCCTTGATTCGGATAACCGAATGTTCCTCGGGAATCAAATTCGGAATCTGTTCTGCCCATTCGATAAAGCACCAATTTCCAGAATATAAATAATCATCAACACCCATATCGAGTGCTTCAGTTTCGGCTTTTAGTCTATAAAAATCAAAATGGTAAACGATTTCATTTGCAGTCGTTTGGTATTCATTAACTAAAGAAAAGGTTGGGCTGCTAGTCGCTTCGGTAACGCCTAATGTTTTACACAATTGTTTGATAAATGTAGTTTTTCCAGCACCCATTTCGCCGTAAAAAAGAATCACTTTTTTTGGATTCTGAGCCACCACAATTTCTGCTACTGATGCGATATCTTCTAATTCATAAATAATTTCCATGCTCATTTTTCTTCATTAATTTTAAAACAACGCTAGTTCCTTACAATAGCAAAGAACCGGCGTTCGATACTATTTTGGATTGAATACCAAAGCCGGAATAATCATTTCTTCTAACGAAATTCCGCCATGCTGATAGGTATTTTTGTAATAACTCACGTAATGATTGTAGTTGTTTACGTAAGCCAAAAACAAATCATTTTTTGCAAAAATATAAGAACTACTCATATTTATACTAGGCAACCCTATTTTTTTTGGATCTTTCACTGCATACACATCCTTGTACTCATAGGTAAGGCTGCGACCGGTTTTGTAACGCAAGTTCAAACTCGTGTTTTTATCACCCACCACCTTCGACGGATTTTTAACATTAATCGTTCCGTGATCCGTAGTTAAAATCAATTTGAAGCCTAGTTTTTGGGCTTGCTGAATAATTTCTAACAAAGGCGAATTCTTAAACCAGCTCAACGTCAAGGAACGATACGCCTTATCATCGGCAGCTAATTCTTTTACCACATCCATCTCTGTTTTAGCATGCGAAAGCATATCAACGAAGTTGTATACGATCGTAACCAAATCATTGCCCTTTAAACCCTTGAAGTTCTCGGCTAGCTTTTTACCGGATTCCATATTGGTAATCTTAAAGTAATCTTCCTTAAGGTTCAGACCCAAACGCTTCAGTTGTGCCGTCAAAAATTCGGCTTCATACAAGTTTTTACCGCCTTCCTCAGGATCATTTTTCCAGTATTGCGGAAACTGCTTTTCCATCTCCACAGGCAATAAACCTGAGAAAATGGCATTTCTTGCATACTGCGTCGCCGTTGGTAGGATAGAGTAGTAGGACAGTTCTCTCTCAAGTTTGTAATAATCGTTTACAACGCTCTCAAAAACTTTCCATTGGTCGTAGCGCAGGTTATCAATCACGACAAACAAAATAGGTTTGTCATTTTTCTTTATTTCAGGCAAAACTAATTCCTTGAATAAGTTATGCGAAAGCACCGGTTTATCGGCCTTAGGCTCAAACCAGTCTTCGTAATTGCGTTCAATGAATTTCCCGAACTGCGAGTTGGCTTCTACTTTTTGAGATTCCAAAATTTCGATCATCGCCTGATCCGTAATATTCTCTAGCTGCAATTCCCAAAAAATCAATTTCTTGTACAATTCCACCCAATCCTCGTAGCTGTTCACCATACCCATTTCCATGGCAATTTTACGGAACTCCTTTTGGTAGTCGAGCGTTGTTTTTTCCGAAATCAGTCGCGAGTGATCCAAGTTCTTTTTCAAGCTCAGCAAAATCTGGTTTGGATTCACGGGCTTAATCAAGTAATCGGCAATTTTAGAACCAATCGCTTCCTCCATAATGTACTCTTCCTCGCTTTTGGTGATCATAATCATAGGAATCGCACTCTTTTTCTCCTTCATTTCCTGCAGCGTTTCCAGTCCGCTCATACCCGGCATATTCTCATCTAGGAATACCACATCAAAGTTTTCATTCTCAAATAAGTCCACAGCATCGCGCCCGTTATTGCAGGTCGTTACACTATAATTTTTTTTCTCCAGGAAAATAATGTGCGGTTTTAGGTAATCAATTTCATCATCAACCCAAAGTATTTTTATTTTGTCCATATGTATCGGTAAAAAGCGTTCAAAAGTATTTATTTATTGTGCCAAAGTACATTTTTTTAAAACGTTGCCGTATTAATATTTTTATAAAATTTTATAGAATTAAAGGGTAAGTAGGGCAGGAATCCAAAGACGAATCATCCTCCAAATCGTTCTTTGGGCGTGCCCTCCGCTTGGGCTACGGTCGGGCAGTCCACTGCAAGTCCTCGCTCCGCCCTAAAAGCGTCGCTGTGGGCTTTCCGTTTCCGTCCCTCACGCGAGACCCAAAATTCCAATCACGAATAGTAGTTTATCACGACGCATTACATTCCATTGACCAAAAAAAAGGCGGCCTTTACGAGAAACCGTAAGGTAATCCTGTTGTAGGTAATTATCTTTGAAAAAGAAACAACTAATTTAGGCTTTAATCAAATAAATCTTATATTTGACTACCACAAAAAAACAAATTAATCCACAACAATAGGAGCATGAGCTTTTATCTTGTTGTGGATTTTTGTTTTTGGTGGGGAAATGAAGAAAAGTTGCTACCTACAGATGTTATAGACGAGGTGGCAGTAATATTACCTCAAAACATCGAATAAATGACTGAAATAGAAATTGTAATAGATGAAAGTGCTAAAGATGTTGAGCTATTCAAGTCTTTAAAAACAGTAAGTCTTAACAAAACGGAATTATTTAAATATGCAATAATGATGTGGGAAGTCCCACATCATGTTGTAGATTCAGATTTTGATTATCTACAGTCAAAAATTCCAGGATTAGAAATGTTACTTTCAGATTTCATAGAATTTTCAGATAAAAGCATTAAAAATTTATCAAACGATGATAGAGTTAAAAAAATTGTTTCCGAAGCTGTTGGCGTTGGTGTAGGTTTAAAATATACTGTTGACTTGTTAGAAACAAATCCAAATAAATTTAAAAAAATTGAACCATTAACTGACGGTAAATATTTAGATTATTCCACAATTAAAGATGAAAAGGAATATGAAATTGAAACGAAAGGAACTGTTCAAAATTATTACACTACATTCAAAAATGATATTTTGCTAAAAAAAGAAGATAGCAAAAGAAAAAAAGTTCATCTAAGATTTGGAACAATTGCAATGATAAAAAATGAAGACGATACAAACAATTCGAAATGTGTTATCGTTGATGATCCACCAGAAAATATTCAAATAGAAAATGATGATACATTTAAAACTCAATTACTAACTTACGCAACATTTTTGAGTTATATAATTGATACTACATACTATAACAGATATATCAGACCATTAAAAGCAAATAAATTTCAGAAAGTAAGAATCAATGAAAATAAATTTTTTGGAAAATACAACTATTTAGGTAAAGAGTATTATGGTGAATGTTTTGACTATAGGCTAGTTAAAGAAAATGCCGAAAACATAAGTAAAGAACAGATTAAAGCTAGAGATTATTTTAAAATACTGACTGACAAAGTTGGAAAAAACAAAATATTTATTGGTTTGGATACTGAAATAATTGATGCTATAAACGAAAAAAATGTAGAGTTTCTAGATAATTTTAATTCAGATGTTAGCGTCGTTGAAAATAAAAATCAATCAATTTTTTTAGACAAAGATGGAATCATCATTATCAAATCTAAAAATGGTTCAGATAAACAGTTAGAAAAAATATTGACAGAAGAGGAAGTATTTCGTAGACTAGGTCTTTATAGCAATTATATCAGAGGCGAATCTCATAAATGTGGAGCGCCTTGTAGAAGTCGAGAAATTGAAGGGAAACCTTGTGATATTCAAACATATAGAGAAAATTGTCACTTTCATAGATAAAAAATACTACTACCAACACACGTTTGGCGCAATTGCGAATTTTGTCGTAAGTTCACGTTCACGTTTCGCAAGAATTTTTATCTTTAACAGAAAATAAAAAGTTCCGAAGCTCGCAACTGACGTGAAGCGCTTAGATGTTAGGCGTCATTGTATCGAACCGCAGAAACCGACAGACATAAACAGAGAATGAAGTATAAAAAAATACGAGAAGAAGAACTAAAAAACAAAGTTGGTGAAGACTGGTTTAAGACATTTGACACAACCGAAATTTTAGGAAATATTGACTTTACCGTTTTCCCAAAACAAGACAATCTTTTTGGAAGAACTCCTTTATTGTGGGCAGAAGCTAAAACTGGAAATTTTGATATTCCGTCAATGTTTGTGCAACTAATTCTGACAATTGGAAAAGCCAGAACTTTTGACAAAACGTTGCCACCAGCTTTTTTGGGTGCATTTGACTTCAAAAAAATTGCTTTTTTAGATTATATTAATGTTCAAGATATTTTTTATCTCAATGACTTTAACTGGAACGTTACACCAAGCGACCACGAAACTAAAGAATTTCAGTTGATTAAAGAACGTGTCGAAAATATATTAAAAACTAAAACTTATATTTTTGATTACGAAAAAGATGAAAAAGACCTAAATACATTTATTAAAAACAACGTGGCAAAAGCCACAACGAAAAGTAAAATCAAAATTGACAAAAACAATTTCATTCCCATTTATTTACGTTGGATTGATATTGTAAAACCAGTAATTGATGTTAATTGGGATGATTTAAAAAAAGCAAATATTTTTGACAGCGACTTTTATTTGGCAGACATATTTGTTGACGATAAAGGCACACAAAATATTGATGACGATTTAACCATTAGAGACAGTTTATTTGTTGTCTTTCAAAATCAAGGTTATAAAATTGCTAAAGAGAACATCAAGCAAATGTTTGATGCCACCATAAATATACGCAATAAAGATGCTTATTTACAATTCTGGAAACTATATAAACGCCCACCAATAGTAGAGTTTCAAGATTATATAATTGAACGTAAAGATTTACTCGTACCGCAAGACATTAGAGAAAGAAAAGGGGCATTTTTCACACCACGAATTTGGGTTGAACTTTCACAAAAATATTTAACTGACTATTTAGGCAAAAATTGGCAAGACGAGTATTACATCTGGGATTGTGCGGCTGGCACAGGAAATCTATTAACAGGCTTGACTAACAAATACAATATTTATGCAAGTACATTAGACCAGTCTGATGTTAACGTAATGCACGAGCGAATTGAGCACGGAGCTAACTTATTGAAAAATCACGTTTTTCAATTTGATTTTTTAAATGACGATTTTACAAAACTTCCGCAAAGTTTGCAAGACATTATAAACGACCCTGAAAAGCGTAAAAAACTGATTATTTATATCAATCCGCCTTATGCAGAAGTTTCAAGTGTTGGAGAAAAAGGTAAGTTAGGCGTAAACCAATCTAAAATACATACTAAATATGGTAATGAGCTTGGTGGTGCAGGTCGAGAGTTATTTGCCCAGTTTTTAATACGTATTAATTCTGAAATAAAAGGTTGTACTATTGGAGAATTCTCAACATTAAAAATATTTAATGGTTCTGCATTTAAAATATTTCGTAATAATTTTAAAGCTATATTTTCATATGGATTTATTGCACCTGCTTACACATTTGACAATGTAAAAGGAAAATTTCCAATAGGATTTAAAATTTGGAATACAACAGAAAATCAAATTCTTGATAAAATTGAAATTGATATTTATAATGACAAATCCGAATATATTGGAACTAAAGGATTTTATGTTGCACACGAAAAAAATCACTACATAAATAATTGGATTTCATCCTTTAAGGTAAATACAGACTTTATTGGTTTTCTTGCAGGTACAAATGGCAACGACTTCCAACAAAATGCTATTGTTTATTTATTGAATAAAAAGGAACAGATGGCTAATCCAAGAGGTATGTGGATAAACCAGTATAACTTAATAAAAGTTTCAGTTTATTTTGCAGTTAGAAAAACTATTGACCATACTTGGATAATTCACAATGACCAATTCTTATTTCCAAATGTAAAATGGCAAGAAGATGTAGAATTTCAAAATGATAGTTTAACATTTGTTTTATTTCACGAGAAAAACAACATACAATCACAATATGGGACAAATAATTGGATACCGTTTACAGAGCAAGAAGTAAACGCACAAAATCGTTTTGAGAGCAATTTTATGACTGACTTTATAAAAGGAAAAATAGAAATTGAAGATGAAGCGAATTTGTTCGAAAATGAAACAAAACAAGCCATCAACAGAGAATTCTCCGAAGAAGCCAAAGAAGTTTTTGATGCAGGTAGGGAATTGTGGAAATACTATCATAGTCAACCTAATATAAACGTAAATGCCAGTTTTTATGACATTAGAGAATATTTTCAAGGCAGAAACGAAAAAGGTAGAATGAACTCAAAAAGTAATGACGAAAAATACATGGAGTTAATTGGAGAATTGAGAAAAAAACTCAATTTTTTAGCAGACAAAATAAAACCAAAAATATATGAATACGAATTTTTGAAAGACTAAAAAAAAACAATGAACGCCTAACAGCATTTTGGCAAAATAGCGGGTTAAGTGCTAAATTGAAGATGGTTTTTTACTTGGAAAATTAGTTTTTAACAGAAAGACCGCACTTGCTTAGTTTGCCTGACAACGACCTAGTAAATCGTTATTTACAAGGACAGTGAACCGAAATTGAGAAAACATGAATGATAAAGAATTAAAAATTCTATTTTTAAGAACTAAGTTAGAAAACGAATCTAAAAACCTTGATTCGGATAGTTTTTTTAACTTACTTAAAGATGATATTGGGTGGATCAAATACCAACAAATCTATGCCGAATTTGCAAATAATTCTTTACTTGATTCATATTCTTTCATTAAGTTAACTGAACTCGGTAAGAAAACTTTAATAAAGTTAGAATTAGAAGTTGAGCAAGAAAATATTGATAAAAATTCAGAACATAAAAAATTACGTAATGATTCTAAATTATCAGAATGGCAAGTAAAAACCTTTTGGTGGATTTTTGGATTTGCAATCATGGGAGCTGGATTAAGTGTTTATAATTTCATAGATAATTTATCTACAGCTGAAAATGTGACAAAACAAGAAGAACAATTAAAAAAAATGGAATCTGAATTATCTGAATTAAATACATTTATGCTTAACCGAGAAAAGGATAGTGTTTATATTCCGTCCAAGACTAAATAAGACAAATAATATCTTTTAATTTAATAATTTAATTTAAAATGTTTTCGACTTTCAGGGTTCGGAAACTAAACCGAAAAAAAATATGGCTTTAATAAACTGCCCAGAGTGTGGATCAAATGTTTCAGACAAAGCTGAAAAGTGTCCTAAATGCTCTTTCCCAATAAATCAAACTAACAAAAATAGCGAAGGAATGTTTCTTAAGTCACTAAATTTTGGATGCATGTTTGTACTATATTCAGCTCTTGCATTAGTAATATTTTTTGTCTTCGCGTCTCTTTTTTTGTAGCATGTGCAAGAAAAGTATTTAAATAAAAAATATTAAAGAACTAAGGCAAAATAATCGATTACCAAGATTAAGAAATTTGTGGTAAGTTAACACTTACGCATCTTAATAAATTTTATTGTAGGTTTTAAAAATCGTTCAAAAAGTACATGACGAATTATTTTTCATCTTCATGAAAGAGAACTAGATTTACAAGTAGTAAAATAGTAGATAGGCAATCTAGCGCTACACGATTATGATGGCGTGGTAGATAGCTACGATTACCGCATCAGTGCTGCAGGAGTCGATTTCCAGTCGATAGAATTAATGGGTAAAAAAGACAACAGTTATAAATTTACTGATTTAAAAATCGAAGACGATTTTATTGAACCAATAATAGAAAACCAAAACTAAAACAACTAAAACTAACCACAATGAAAAACGCTATTTACATTCTCAGTTTGATTTTACTTTTTATTGCAGTCTACTTATTAATTGAATTTCCGGAATCGGGCAGAAAGGGATTAATAGCTGGAATGCTAACTTTTGTTGGTGTCGTGCTGAATATTGTTGGGTTTGTTATCCCGAAGGCAGTTAAAACAGTATCTTAACTTTGATTTTACTCATGAAAATTAATAAAAACTTTTTTTTGGTTCTAGCCATTTTATCTGCTACGGAATTAGTCTTTAATTCGATTTACGACGGTGCAAGCCATCGCCTGTTTTGGATGGAAGCTAATATTTGGGTCTATCGGTTGGTAAAACTCGTTTTTGTAGGTCTGTTTTTCTATGGGTATTTAAACGCGAGAAATAAGGAAAAAAGAATTCAGCAATAAGCATTAATTTGCAATGCTTTAACCATTAAAAGCCTCACTTATGTACTAGATAAGCTTTAGAAATACGTAAGTAAACCAAAACCCATTATACCATTTGCATATGAATATCGAAGTTTCTGCTAGTTTCAAAAAAATGACAACCAAAGCCATTTTTTCTATTGTCCTTTTCCTGATTGTTTATGTGCTATTACTGCTGCTGTCAGTAGGAATTACTATTCTTTGTTTGATAGGTGCTTTTTACGTGATTACTATTCGGCCATCCTTTATTACTCTAGCATTGGGTGTAGGTTTGGGAAGTTTAGGCTTTTTTATATTGGCTTTTCTTTTTAAGTTTTTGTTTAAAAAACACAAAATAGACCGCTCGCATTTAACTGAAATTACAGCTGAAACTGAACCTAAGCTATTCCGATTCATCGAAACCATCGTACACGAGGTAGGTACTGATTTTCCGAAAAAGATATACGTATCGGCTGATGTGAATGCTAGTGTTTTTTATGATTCTAGTTTTTGGAGTATGTTTTTTCCAGTCAAAAAAAACTTGCAAATAGGGTTGGGGTTGGTAAACGGAATCAGTGAGCAGGAATTCAAAGCGATTTTGGCGCACGAATTTGGTCATTTCTCACAACGCAGCATGAAAGTAGGGAGTTATGTGTATTATGTGAATCAGGTCATATTCAATATGTTGTACGACAACGATTCTTTTGATAAAATGATTCAAAAATGGGCGAACATCAGCAATTATTTTTCGATTTTTCTGATGATTTCGGTGAAGATTATAAGCGGCATTCAGTGGGTTTTGAGAAAAATGTATGAGTTCATCAACGTGGCGTATTTAGCGCTTTCGCGTGAAATGGAATTCCACGCTGATGAAGTAGCGGCCAATGTGGCGGGGATAACGCCCTTGCAGGAATCGCTATTGCGTATGGACCTAGTTGATGCCTCTTACAACAAAGTGTTGCAGTTTTATGGAGAGAAGATTGGAAACAATTTCAAGAGTAAAAATATCTATGAGGAACAGGTGTTTGTATTGGATTATTTAGCCAAAGAGGGACAGTTGCAATTCAAAAATAACTTACCGCTCGTGACTTATTTAGATATGAGCAAATTCAATAAATCGAAGTTGGTTATCGAAAACCAGTGGGCATCGCATCCTTCTGTCGAAGATCGTTGTGCTAATCTCGATCGTGTGGGGATACATAAGGAGGTTGAAAATAATGCTTTGGCGAAGTACATTTTTCAAGATTTTGAAAAAATTCAAGAAAAAATTACCAATCAATTGTTTAGCCATGTAGACAATGACCAAACTTTTGAATCGGTTGCGATTACTGATTTTAAACAAGAGTTTGTACAAAAGCAGCAAGAACAATCGTTTCACGCGATGTACAACGGCTATTACGATAACAAAAATAGCACTTATTTTGATACCGATAAGGTGGCAACAAACGATACGCTGCCGCTTTTAGAATCGTTATTTGACAAAGAAAAAGTAGATTTAGTGTACGATTGCATTGCGATTTCAAATGACGAACAAACTATTCAAAACATAGCAGATGGTCTGATTAAGCTAAAATCCTTTGATTATGACGGTCATAAATTCAAATCCAGTGAAGCGAGCACTCTTTTGCCTAAGCTAAAAAAGGAAAAAGAAGCCTTAGAGGAGCGCATTGCCCAAAATG
>NZ_JAQWTM010000280.1 GCF_029242675.1 Flavobacterium sp. | reverse complement strand
CTTTGCTTTATCTGCAATTTTATCTTGTGCAATCTTAATATCAGTCACATCCTGAATATTTCCCTGCATACCAATAACATTTTGGTCCCCATCAGTAAAAGCACTTCCTATTTCGAGAATATATTTCATACGTCCGTCTGGAAGCAAAATGCGGTAATTGATTTTGAAATCCTCATTGCTTTTTGCAAAATTATCTTCTAGCTGATCAAGCATAACCAAGTCCTCAGGATGAATTCTATTGCGATAGGCTGCATTCAATTCTGAAGCAGGAAGGTCCTCGAGTTCAAAGATCAAATAATGCCCTTTAGACCAAATTAACTCTTTTGATCTTACATCATATTTCCAGCTACCAATTTTTGCAATGCGTTGGGATTCGTCAAGAAGTAATTTATTTCTAATCAAATTAACTTCTGCTTCTTTCTCTTTAGTGATGTCCTTAGCTATACCTAAGTACCCAATTGTCTCTCCAGTCTCACTGTGAATAGCGGTCATGGACAACTGAACGGGGAATGCTTTGCCATTACTATTTACATAGTTCCATTCTTGAGAATTAGCAGCCTTTAACGTTTTTGCTTTATATACAAATGTTTCAAAAGGATTTTCAATCGATAGATCGTACTCTTTTGAAAGTGTGTCAGCATTCGACTTAACTTCTGAATCTACATGAAATTTATATGGATACTGTAAACCAATGACCTCACTTGCTTCATACCCTAGAAGTTTTTCTGCCCCTTTATTGAATTGTTTTATTGTACCATCAATATCTGTGGCAATAATTGAAAATTCAGCCGAATTTAATATTGCAGTCAAATCTGTTGTTAAGTTGAACAGTTTTTCTTGCTGCTTTTTATCAGCCGTCATGTCTCTCGCGATACAATACAAATTTCCTGTTACTGGATCTGGTGAGGAGTTCCAACATAAAAAAACAAGATCGCCATTTTTACAATAAAATCTATTTTCGAAGCTAATAGATTCTTGCCCATTAGACAATTTTTCGACCTCTAGAATTGTTTTTTCATGGTCATCAGGATGCAAGAATTTAAAAAAAGACTCTCCTTCAAGTTCGCTTACGTCATAACCTAAAACCGCTGTAAATGCAGGGTTTACTTTATAAAAATTACCGTCGATGTTAGCAATACAAACAAGATCTTTAGAGAGTGCAACAAAATTGAGAAATTCTTTTTGAGCAGTTTCTAACACCGAGTTCTTATTTCTTAATTTAAGAAGACTCACCACTTGATTGCTTAGTAATTGCAACGACTCCTTTTGTTGCTTACTTAATTCACGTGGTACAGTATCAATAACACAAAGTGTCCCTAGATTAAAACCATTCTCATCTTTTATAGGCGCACCTGCATAAAATCTAATATTGGGATCGCCAGTCACTAGCGGATTGTCTACAAATGTCGCATCTTCTAGTGTATTAGTTATCTCATAAACGTCGTCGCCCATAATGGCATGCTGACAAAATGAGATTTCTCTAGGTGTTTCACTAGCATCTATACCTACAGTAGATTTAAACCATTGTCGTTCTTCATCTAGCAAACTCACTAATGATATAGGTGTGCCGCATATGAAAGAAGCTAATTTTGTTATGGCATCGTACTCTTCCTCTGGCAAAGAGTCCATGATGGCGTACTTTTTTAACGCTTTAATGCGCTCGAGTTCGTTGGTAGGTTTTGGATATTTGTTCATTCTGATTGAGGGGTTATATTGTTGAAAAAGACAACTTATAATGATGTAAACCTACTTAAAAAATAGAATAGCTGTTGTTAATAAAACAAATAATAATTGTTTAAAACTTCAAAATTTTAAAACAGAATATTTCAGACTTTATTAATCACTTAAAATTTGCTATTTATCCCGAGTTAAGAATACCAAGTTTGAGTTGTAGAACAATGTAACAAATAATTTTCTCTTGTTTTCATCTACTTATTATAAAATAGGTAGCACTTTGATCCGCAACGACACAAATTTTACGATTAAATAGTATCGTAAATTACTATAAATCAACACGCACCAGTCAAAAAGTAAAAAACAAACTCAACGTTTAGTTCACACACCCAAGTTAACAATTTATTAATATATACAGCTTATTATTGTT
The DNA here is from genome assembly GCF_029242675.1 of Flavobacterium sp. Lineage (GTDB taxonomy): Bacteria > Bacteroidota > Bacteroidia > Flavobacteriales > Flavobacteriaceae > Flavobacterium. The sequence continues at coordinate 129 of NZ_JAQWTM010000280.1, read as the reverse complement.
AACATTATCTTTATTTTTACGTCAAAATAACCAAACCTTATATGAAACAACTTTACATTCAAAAGAAATTACAAATGCTCGGGCTGCTCCTATTATTTTATGGAGTGTCGTTTGCACAAATTCCATCGT
>NZ_JAQWTM010000278.1 GCF_029242675.1 Flavobacterium sp. | reverse complement strand
ATTGCTTTTTTGCTATGTTGTCGAACTAGCGCAATATTTACATCTTTTGGATATTCTTGGCTTACAACATTCGAAACCATTAAAGATTGTATTAGGAAGTTCCTTCTCATGGTCAGATATGTTTGCCTATACCGTTGGTTTTGTATTCGTTATTGCTGTTGAAAAATTGAATTCTAAATACATTTCAAATTTATTTTAAATGGAACACCATGTTCTACGTATCTTTAGCAGTAAAAAAATCTTGTGTTTAGGGCGCGCACAAAAAAAACTCGTTTAGTAAGTACTAAACGAGTTTTTTGTTTTTGTATTTATGTACAATCAAAATGTATTTGAATGAAAATGTAAGATGTACAACCTATTTAATGAGTTCTATTTCCAACTCCTCAAGCACCCCAAAGAGGGAATCAAATTGATTAGGCTCGTATTTCTCAACACCGCTTTGGTACCATAAAACTATTGTATTGATTTGATAAGGTGTGTATCCAAGAGTATCAATTGACATTCCTAACATACCCGCAAGCAAGTAATCTTCTAAAATCTTATCTGTTAAAATACGATTTGGGATTCCTCCACTTAAGAAACCATTCATTCGTTCATATTCTGAACGTCCTGATTGAAATCCAGCAACAATGGCCTCGCTACTTTGAATAAAATTGGATGAAGAAAATGGATTTACACCAATTGAATATCCTTCATAATATTCTTTAACATAGATAGAATCATAAGTCTGTTTCATGCGCATAAGTGATTTAATGTGGTATTATACTCCAAAAGTAATAAGGATTAGCGAGTTAGAATAGTTAAATCGATGAAAGGACCAAAAACTCTTTAAAACACAAGCGTCATGTAGTTTACCGATAAAAACGAACTAAATCCAACGCGATATTGGAGAAAACATCTTTATACGTTTCATATTCAAAATTACAAGTCATAAAAAAACCCGTCTCATAAAGTGAAACGGGTTAGATATAAAGTAAATTGATTATTTCAATCCAGCTAAACTACTTTCAATAGTTTCGATTTTAGCTAGCGCATCGGCTTCTTTTTGTCTTTCGTTTGCCAAAACCTTCTCTGGCGCACCGTTTACAAATTTCTCATTTGCCAACTTATTCTGAACTGATTTCAAGAAACCTTTCGTGTACTCTAATTCAGCTGTTAGTTTGGCAATTTCTTCTTCAACATTAATATTTCCAGTAATTGGAATAAAATATTCATTCGAATTCACACGGTAGGATAACGCGCCATCTACTTTTTCAGTAACATATTCTAAGGTTGTGATGTTTCCTAATTTGGTTACAACCGAATCAAAATAAGTTGAGACCTTATCATTATTAATTGCTTTTAACTCGATTGCATCCTTAAACGGAATATTCTTGTCTTTACGAATCGTTCTCAGTCCGGAGATTACTTCCATTGTGTTTTCGAAATCAGCGATTAATGCGGTGTTAAAAGGCTTCATTTCTGGCCAAGTGGATACAATTAATGCTTCCTCTTTTGTTCTTGGAGCTAGTATTTGCCAAATCTCCTCTGTTAAAAATGGCATAAA
>NZ_JAQWTM010000276.1 GCF_029242675.1 Flavobacterium sp. | reverse complement strand
TCAGCAGGATTTGCTTACATCAATTTTAGAGTATTAAAATTACCCAATGCGATTGGATTAATGCTAGTATCATTAGTGTTTTCGTTTTTCATAATAATCATGGGGCACTACTTCCCTATTTTCAAGGAAGATATTGCTATGAAAATGGATAGTATCAACTTTAGTGAATTACTACTAGAGAGTATGTTGAGTTTCATGTTATTTGCAGGCGCTATACATATTAAGTTCAAAGATTTAAACAAAGAGAAATTAAGCATTCTATTGTTTTCAACCATTAGTGTCTTGATAAGTACGTTCATCATTGGATTTGCTTCTTACTACCTTTTAAACTACATGGGTATTCCAGTTCAACTGATACATGCGATGCTTTTTGGAGCCTTGATTTCCCCAACGGATCCTATTGCAGTTTTAAGTATTCTGAAAAGCGCAGGAGTATCTAAATCATTAGAAACTAAAATAGCAGGTGAATCTCTATTCAATGATGGTGTGGCTGTTGTTGTATTTATTACCATCTTAAAATTAGCGAAACCAGGTACTGAAATTAATATCAGCAGTATTTTGCTTTTATTTGGACAAGAAGCAATAGGCGGTTTAGTTTTAGGAATTGTTATCGGTTATATTGGATACAAATTAATTGCTAGCATAGACAATTACCAAGTAGAAGTTTTAATTACTCTCGCAGTGGTTATGGGTGGATACACTTTGGCACATTATACACATGTTTCTGGACCATTAGCGATGGTTGCAGCAGGACTAATCACTGGTAATCATGGAAAAACGCTAGGAATGTCAGACACCACAGCGGAATACGTGGATAAGTTTTGGGAACTCATTGACGAAATTTTAAACGCATTATTATTTGTATTAATTGGACTCGAATTATTAATTATACAAACCAATCAAAAAATAGTTTTTGCAGCCATTCTAATCCTTTTGATCACTTTAGTAACCAGATACATTTCGGTTTATATCCCTTCAATCGCTGTGCGTTTAAAAGAACGTATCAATCAAAAAACAATTTTGATTTTGACTTGGGGTGGATTACGAGGCGGTATCTCCATTGCTTTGGCGCTATCAATCAATCCAGAGTATAACAAAGATATTTGGGTAACAATTACGTATGTCATTGTTTGCTTCTCCATATTAGTACAGGGATTAACGATTGGAAAGTTTGCTAAAAAAATGCAATAATAGTAGTGAACATTACATCTTACCATAGCAGCTAGCCCTTCTTTTTTCATTTTTTTTTTTTTAAATGTCAGGAATTAGAAAAACAGCGTCAATTATATAAAATAAACAACTATGAAAAAATACATACTATTACTTTTATTATTTTCTACGGGAACAAGCAATGCTCAAAGTCCATGGACAAAAGAAAAAGGGAAAGCCTATGTACAACTAGGTGTAACCGGTCTGTTTTACAACACAGCACAAATAAACGATCAAAAAATAACTTTTGGAGGGGATTATAGCGATGTCACAACACAAATCTACTGTGAATATGGATTATCCAATAATCTTGAAGCATTAGTTATTTTACCCGTTAAATCAGCTAGTTTTAAGGCCAATAGCGGCGGTGGTAGTGATCAGTTATCCGGATTGGGGAATATTACTTTAGGTTTAAAGTATAAAATGTATGACCAAAAATGGAAAATTAGTACGGGTTTACAATACCAAGCTAATTCTGCTAAGAACAATGCAAGCTCTGGTTTGAGCACGGGTTTTAACGCCAATTCCTTTATCCCATACGTAACCGCTGGTTCTAGTGAAGGTAAATGGTACTATTTTGGAAACATAGGCTATGGATATATGACTAATGATTATTCGGATTATTTGAAAATCGGTGCTGAAGTAGGTTATTTAGTGATACCTAAAGGCCATTTGATCTTAGCTTTAGATACTAAAAATCCAGTTGCTAAAGAAAATGCTTTTCTATCTAATGCCTCTAGATGGCCTTCCTACTTAGATCGTCAAACCTATAATGCAGTTGGACTAAAATTTAATTACGAATTTAGTGCCGACAAATACGGAGCCAATATCGCTGCTTTTGGTGCTTTTGGAAACAACAATGCACCTCTAGCTCCTACTATTAATTTCGCAGTTTACGCTAAATTATAAAAGCATACTTCTAGTAAAATCAATAAAAAAAACCAATTTCTAGCGGACTAGATATTGGTTTTTTTTATCAATATTGTTGTCATTTTTACTGCAAAGTTTCAAAATTAAACTCCCATTTTTCATTATTTCTGTACCATAATTGCCCTTTTGAAACTGCTAACGGACAATCAAAATTATTGGTATAAAGTGCTCCTGTCCCCAATCCTTGTGGCATAGAATTTTGTTGTAAAAAGGTCCATTGTGCTATGGCATTTAGACCAATATTACTCTCTAAAGCCGAGGTAATCCACCAGCCAATATGGTGCTTTTCAGCCAATGAAATCCATTCCTTTGTACCTTTAAAACCGCCTACAAAACTAGGTTTCAAAATGATATATTGTGGCTTGATTTTAACCAATAAAGCTTCTTTATCTTCCAGTTTATACACTCCAATCAACTCTTCATCTAAAGCAATAGGAAAAGGGGTTGTTTTACACAGTTCTGCCATCCTGTCAGTATTGTTTTTTTGAATAGGCTGTTCAATACTATGTAATTTAAATTCAGCCAGTTGTGATAATTTATATAAAGCTTTATTTAACTCAAAAGCACCATTAGCATCTACTCTAATTTCGATTTGCTTTTCATCGAAATTAGCCCTGATAAACTGCAATAATTCCAGTTCTTTTTCAAAATCGATAGCACCAATTTTTAGTTTTACACAGTTAAATCCTTCCGCTAGTTTTTCTTCGATTTGTTGCTTCATAAAAGCGGGCTCACCCATCCATATCAAACCATTAATTGGAATCGATTTTTGCTCCTCGGTAAAGGCTGAAGGAAAGAGTAAAAAAGGAGTTTCACTAGCCAACGATTGAAAGGCTATTTCGACTCCAAATTGAATCGAAGGAAATTCGATTAAAGCCTCCCAAAGTGCCTCTTTTCCCAAATGAATATTAGCACAAGTCCATTGTAGCTTTTGCTCGTAATCAGGTCGATCGTCTGCGCTCAATCCACGCAAGATACCGCACTCTCCTATTCCTTTCTTACCGTTTGCTTCCAGAATAATAAACCAGGTTTCTTTGGTCGTCATAACACCACGAGAAGTACCTGATGGTCTTTTAAAATCCAGAATGTATTTGTGGTAGGTTGCTTTCATTATTGTACTTAATAAATATTTAAATGATCAAATGATGTAAGATATAGCTCAATTGTTTTATATAAATTTAAAATTTATCGCTTAAAAAAAATTGATTTTCTCTAAATATTAATAAAAGCTTATAAAGTATCAGCACAAAATAGGTATGCTATCGTTTAAAAATGAATTAACGCCTATTCTCTAAAGTATTTACATTAAAACTATTTAGCTTTTTTAGTTTTCTATTAACGCTGAGATATTAATATTTGCATTGATAAATTGATTTTTTTTAACCTTTGATTCATTTGTAGATAATTTCCAGTTTTTATTCATGAACCGAATCCAAGTTGAGTACTTTTGTTTTGTATGGGTAAAATTTATTCTAGGTGCAATAATAGACATTGATGTAGTATTATAATTTTCTTTATTTACGAGCTCGATACCTATACACATACCTTCTACTGGTAATTTAATTCTTAACTTTTCTACATCAACCTTTAAAATGTAGGTGCGATTTTCTGGCGTAATAAATACATTTTCATTATAAATTAATTGACCAGGCTGCTTTTTAATACTATCATAACGATAAAATTTAAGGTTATAGGTTGCCAAAAAATCATATTTGGGTGCCTTATTTAAATTCAGCATAATTTCTTTAACCAAACCTCTTTTCTTAAAAGTGTTTTCGATGTATGATGAGAATTCATAACCAAAAGGTAATCCAGTTCTAATCTTAAGAGTTTGTTTTAAACCCAATTTTATATTTTTTGTATACTTTATTTTTTTTGAATTAATCACAACTTCCTCCAGTGATTCTATCCTCGGACTTAAGTAGACAACCTTACCTAACTTGTCAATATTAATTCTTTTGCTTTCGTACCCAACTGATGATAATTGGATAAACTCTAAAGAATCTATTTTTTTTAAATTAAAATATCCTTCACTATTAGACATTGTTCCAGCATTTACAGCTTCATAGGTAACGTTTACAAAAGGTATATTGACTTTAGTAATACTATCCTTTATTACTCCCACTATTATAGACTGCGAAATACTTTTTGTACTGCATAAAATAAAAAGAATGACAAAACTTCTTTTCAACGCAGCTTCAATATGCTTATATCCCATACTTATTTTTTATTACTATTCGGTTTCAATCATTTTAAAACTAAAATTCGAATTCTATTTATTAATTCTCATTAAATACGATAATCCAAATAGTATTATTCCGAAAAAACAAAGTAGCAGATATATTAATGTTCCTGGTTCTTCAAAAAAATACATTTTAAGATTAAGCAGTATTCCAATTAAAAGGATAAACAATCCAAAATAGCGTGTAATTGTGATTGTAGTTTTCATGCTAGTATTTTTATTTTCTAATTTATCAGAATTTATTTTGTTATTTATCAGTCCGTCATCTTTAAGATACGATCAAAATCTTTGGTTGGCAAACCTGCTTTTGTAAACACAGAAAAGTCTTCTTTGATCTTTTGTGTCCAACTGAGGTTAGCTGTAACATTTTGGTTCTGATATTCTTTGTAAATGGCTTTAGCGGAACGATAATCACCATTTAACAAATAAGCATGTGCAAGATTTAACTGAATCAATAATTCTGCATTATCTTTACTTTCACCTTCTTTTAGCACTTTTATAGCTTTACCGTACTGCTTGGTCATCAAATAACTATAGCCAAGACCATTATAATCTAAAGCGGAAGCCTGAGACTTCGATACTAGAGAAGCATATTGCTTTATGGCTGTAGCAAAATCACTTTTAAGCACTGCTTTCGCTGCCAAGGTGCGCATATCAGTAGTTACTCCTTTGGCTACAGTAGTTTCTGTTACGCAACTAGCGCCAAAATCTTTATATACTTTAGCTTGCTCGATAGGCAACAACTTTTGAAACTCTTGGTAGGTATATTCTTTCTGGATTTTTTGCTGTAAGCAAATACAAAAATCATCAGAATTTGGCATGTTGCGCGCTACTGCGGAGGTTTTACATTGATTGATAATGTATTTTCGGTTTTCGGTAGACCAGCCTCGCGCTAATTTCCTATCGACCCAGGGCACCACTTCTAGAATAATTTTTTGCTTCATGATCCAGTTCTTACTCTCAAATCCAAACCATAAATTAGTAGTATTAGTTTTTATGCAAGTTGATTTATCAATCGAAAGACGGTTGGCATCTTTACTAATCGCTTCGTCTTGAACAAAGCAAGCATCATAGGTTTTACCCGATTTTTGGTAGGCAGTAGCTAAATCACTTGCCGAAAAAACAGCATATTTCGATTTATCATCGCCTGAGACCTTAGACAGTAAAAAAACGGCTCCAGCTGAACCTTGACTGATTCCTGTAGGATCAGGTATAGCTTTAAGCACCGAAACCAGACTACTAGCCAATTGTTGATTATCGTCAAGCAGTGTAATTCTATAGATTAGCTCCGTTGTTCCCACAGGAAAATCATCGGTTTTGATCACAATACGATCTCTAGCCGATACAATAACCTCCTTGGTCGTAGCTCTTTCTTTGTCCCAGTAACCATCCTGCTGCCCGAAAGCCGCAGATGAAAAAATACCTAATAACAATAAAGCAATATTTTTCTTCATTTAAATAGTCGTGTATTAATGATCCAATTCATAGCCCTGATAGCAATGAAAATCAGTAAGTGCCCGGGTTTCGGGCACTTACTATTGTAATGAATAGCAGGAAAAAGCTCCTAATTAAGCAAACTGATGCTACTGCTTATAATTCGATGCTTTCTCCAATTTCAAGTAGCATTAAATCTTTTCCTTTATCAAAAAACTGCTGAATAGCCTGTTTGTGATCGATTTTGATGTAACCAAAAGTATCAAAGTGGTAGCCTAATATTTTGTCGCACTGTACAAAATCAGCTGCGATGATCGCATCCTCAACATCCATGGTGAAGTTATTTCCAATTGGTAAAATAGCCAAATCTAATTTGGTGCGCATTGGAATAAGTTTCATGTCCATAGTCAAAGCAGTATCACCGGCTATGTAAATATTTTTATGCTCACCCTCGATCACAAATCCACCTGGATTACCGCCATTTGTCCCATCAGGAAAAGAGCTGGAGTGAATCGCGTTTACATATTTCACTTTTCCAAAGTCGAAAGTCCAGCTTCCGCCATGGTTCATTGGGTGCGCATTAAAGCCTTTGTT
>NZ_JAQWTM010000246.1 GCF_029242675.1 Flavobacterium sp. | reverse complement strand
GCAATTCATATGCCCTAATTGCTGATGCAATAGAATCTACCACAGATATTTTTGCTTCGTTACTAGTTTTATTCGGAATTAAATATTCCAATAAACCAGCAGACGAGAATCATCCTTACGGTCATGGTAGGGCAGAGCCTTTGATAACATTTTTGGTAGTTGGTTTTTTAATTACTTCTGCCACAATTATTGCTTATGAAAGTATCGTTAATATTCAAAGACCGCATGATTTGCCAAAATCTTGGACTTTGTATGTATTGGCAATCATAATTTTATGGAAAGAATATTCGTTTCGATTGGTTATGAAAAAAAGTATCGAGACCAATAGTTCTTCCTTAAAAGCAGATGCTTGGCATCATCGATCCGATGCTATAACCTCAGTTGCTGCCTTCATTGGAATAGCAATTGCGTTGATTATGGGTAAGGGTTATGAGTCAGCTGATGATTGGGCGGCACTTTTTGCAGCAGTATTCATTTGTTATAACAGTTATAGGATATTTAGACCTGCTTTAGGGGAAATAATGGATGAGCATCTTTATGATGATTTAATTGTCTCCATAAGAAGGGTGTCTTTAACAGTTGATGGAATTATTGATACTGAAAAATGTTTTATTCGGAAATCAGGAATGAAGTATCATGTAGATTTACACGCTATTGTAAGTGCTACTATCACAGTCAAACAGGGGCATCAGCTAGCACATGTATTGAAAGATGCTTTGCAAATTAATATACCGCAACTAGGACTTATCTTAATCCACATAGAACCAGATGACGAGTAGTAAAGACGTATAGGTTCAAAGTGCTTTACTTATAATTAATGTGTAAAGGTCTAATGGTTTGCTACAAAAATGAGGCAATTGCCAATTCGTAGCTTTTCATGCCAAATCCTAAAATAACACCTTTGGCATTGCCTGAAATATAGGATTGATGTCTAAAGCTTTCTCGAGAAAATGTATTGGAAATATGGACTTCTACGACTGGAGTAGTAATTGCTTTTACTGCGTCTCCAATTCCTATGGAGGTATGCGTATAAGCGCCAGCATTTAATATGATGCCATCGTACGAAAAACCAACTTCTTGTATCTTATCAATTAATTCTCCTTCAATATTACTTTGAAAATATGAAAATGTTACCGTAGGATGCATGACCTGTAAAGTCGTAAAGTATTCCTCAAAAGTGAGACTCCCGTAAATTTCTGGTTCTCTTTTTCCTAACAAATTCAGGTTGGGTCCGTTAATGATGCAAATTTTCATACGTATCGTTTTGGTAAAAATAAAAAAACCGCTTCAATAATGAAGCGGTTTTTGCAGATTGTTTTTTGTTTTTTAGAACATAATTCCAGCCGAAACTTGAAAGGTTGAATTTTTCACATCAGCATTGCGAGAAGCTTCTGTTAAACCCAAACCGTATCGTGCTTGAATAAAAAGATTTTTAGTAACGTTCAAACCTAAACCTCCAACGGCTGCAAATTCAAATGTCTCTGGATCCTTAAAGTTCACATTGTTTCTTTCGCTCAAAAGAAATGATGCCTGTGGTCCTAAGTCCAAACTAATACTTTTGCTGAGGTAGATTTTAGCCAAAACAGGAATCGATAAATAGCCTAATTCATTTTTAAATTCATTTACTCCATCTTTGTAATTTGCTCCTTGAGTAGAGTACAAAAGTTCTGGCTGTATCGCAAACCCTTGTGTCAATTTTACCTCTGCAACTAAACCAGCGTGGTAACTAGTAATCGCTTCAGAGTCGTAATTACTAGAGTTAACAGTGATATTTGTTCCGTTTTGGTTGGCGTAATTAATACCCCCTTTGATTCCTAGTCGTACTGATTGTGCTTCGACGTTTGGAGATAGTGCAATTAATGCTAGCGCTAATAAGATTACTTTTTTCATGATCATTATATTGTGTAGGTTAATGTAGTGCAAGGTAAAACTCTTTAGAGTGAATTTTATTATAAAATTATTAGATTTTATTGCAAAATTTTTGTTTTGCAACTAGTTCTATAATTATGTTGACAAAAAGGTGAATTGTTTTTTTAGTTAACCGATGATATATATAAGAATAAACTGTCTTTTTTTGATAAAAGTACTTTTTTTATAATATCACCAAATTTAGTGAGGCATTTGTCTATAATTGATTGATTATGAGTTTCGTGATTATGTTTATTTAGATTTTATTTGTATTATTTTTATGATAAACCATGTTGATTTTTTTTGATTTTATAGGTTATTATTTATATTCGCACAAAAATAAACAAAACATGAAAAAATTAATTTTTACAGCAATTGCTGTATTTGCTTTAGCTAATGGTTACGCTCAAAAAGAGGGTGGTTTTAGAGTAGGTTTAGATTTAGGATATACAGTACCATCTAATGGTGGTGGAGGTGTATTGTTTTCAATTGAACCAAAATACAACATCAAAGACAATATGAACGTTGGTTTACGTATTGGTGCAGCAGCAATGGCTCGTGATATCAATACCAATAACAACAATACAACCGCTAAAATTTCAGCTAACGGATCGTACGTAGGTACTTATGACTACTATTTCAATAATAGCGGATCGTCTTTCGTTCCTTATGTTGGAGGTGGTGCAGGTTATTATTCAATAGCAAATTTAGAGTTTGATGACAATAATGGTTCAAACACTGATAATATCGATGCTACCGGAAAATTTGGTGGACTTGTAAGAGGTGGTTTTGAGTGGGGTAAATTCAGAATGGGTTTAGAATATAACCTTGTTCCTGAATCTACTTTGCAAGATATCAACGGAAATAATAAAGGAAAAGTAGCTAACTCTTACTTAGGAATTCATTTAGGTTTCTACGTTGGTGGTGGTAAATGGGGGAAATAAAATCCATTCCTTTTAAAATTCAAACCTCTTCTTTCTAGAAGGGGTTTTTTTATGCTTAAAAATGGTTTACTTTGCAATATGAGTTGGAGTTCCTACATAAAAAGTTATCAATCCTATTTGAGGATAGAGCGTGGACTATCGAAGAATACCATAGAAAATTATTCTTTTGATATTGAACGACTATGTCTGTATCTTGAGCAAAATGGAATCTCGATTTCTCCAATAAAAATTGATGAAACCACTTTGCAACAGTTCATATATTCCGTCTCAAGCGAAGTAAATCCCCGTTCGCAAGCTCGAATTATTTCAGGACTAAAAAGCTTTTTTGGTTATCTCATTTTTGAGGATTATCGGGATGATAATCCACTCGAATTAATTGAATCACCTAAAACAGGGAGAAAGTTACCGGACACTTTAGCAATCGAGGAAATAGATGCGTTAATCGCAGCAATAGATTTAAGTTCTAATGAAGGAGAACGTAATCGCGCAATGCTCGAAACGCTCTATGGCTGTGGGCTACGAGTTTCAGAATTGGTCGCTTTGAAAATTTCAGATTTATTTTTTGTCGAAGGTTTTATTAAAATTACAGGAAAAGGGAACAAGCAACGTTTTGTGCCAATTGGTGGTTTAGCGCAAAAATACATATTGCTCTATAAGGATACCATTAGGATTCATAGGCCTATAAAAAAGGAATATGGAGATACTTTATTTTTGAATAGAAGAGGAGGGCAGTTGACGCGTGCTATGATTTTTACGATCATCAAGGATCTTTCGGTAAAAGTCAACTTGAATAAAACAATCAGTCCACATACATTTCGGCATTCCTTTGCAACGCATCTTTTAGAAAATGGAGCTGACCTACGTTCAATACAACTAATGTTAGGTCATGAATCTATAACTACAACAGAGATCTATTTACATCTCGACAGAAAGTATTTATCAGAGGTAATCAATAATTTTCATCCTAGAAAGAGTTAATAGTACTAAATAGTTGTCATCGTTCAACCTTAGCTATTTTAGCTGGGATAGTTGTATAAATAAAAAGACCGATTGAATTTAAATTCAATCGGTCTTTTTTGATTCCCTATACTTGTAAAGGATTATCCAAAGATTACTTAGCGATATTAACCGCTCTCGTTTCTCTAATAACGGTTACTTTCACTTGACCTGGATATGTCATCTCCGTTTGTATTTTTTGAGAGATTTCAAATGATAAAGTAGAAGCGTTATCATCAGATACTTTTTCACTCTCTACAATAACACGTAATTCTCTACCTGCTTTAATAGCATAGGCATTTTTTACTCCTGTAAATCCGTAAGCTACTTCTTCAAGGTCTTTCAAACGCTGTATGTAAGAATCCAATACTTGTCTTCTTGCTCCTGGTCTTGCTCCTGAGATTGCATCACAAACCTGAATGATTGGAGATAGTAATGATTTCATTTCAATCTCGTCGTGGTGTGCTCCAATTGCGTTACATACTTCTTCTTTTTCACCGTATTTCTCAGCCCATTGCATACCTAAAAGTGCGTGTGGTAAGTCACTTTCGGCATCTGGTACTTTTCCAATATCGTGAAGTAATCCTGCTCTTTTCGCTAATTTAACGTTCAAGCCAAGTTCCGCCGCCATGATACCACATAGTTTAGATACTTCACGGGAGTGTTGTAATAAATTTTGTCCATAAGATGAACGGTACTTCATACGTCCTACCACTTTGATTAACTCTGGGTGTAAACCATGAATTCCTAAGTCAATAACGGTACGTTTACCTACTTCAATAATTTCATCATCAATTTGTTTGGCAGTTTTAGCAACTACTTCTTCAATTCGTGCAGGGTGAATACGTCCGTCTGTTACTAATTTATGTAAAGCTAAACGAGCAATTTCTCTACGAACTGGGTCAAAACAAGATAAGATAATCGCTTCTGGTGTATCGTCAACAATGATTTCAACTCCTGTTGCGGCCTCTAGAGCTCTAATATTTCTACCTTCACGACCAATGATTCTACCTTTTACATCATCTGATTCAATGTTAAATACCGATACACAGTTTTCTACTGCTTCTTCTGTACCTACTCTTTGGATTGTATTAATGATGATTTTTTTAGCCTCTTGTTGTGCTGTTAACTTAGCCTCTTCAATTGTATCTTGAATATGAGACATGGCTTTAGACTTCGCTTCTGCTTTTAGTCCTTCTACTAATTGTTCTTTCGCGTCTTCAGCAGATAAGCCTGAAATCACTTCTAATTGCTGCAGTTGACTTTTGTGCATTTTTTCAACTTCAGCCTGTTTTTTATCTAAGTTTTCAATCTTAGCTGTGAACTCCGCCGATTTACTTTCGAAATCGTCATTGACTTTCTTCGCTTTTGATAGTTCGTTGGAAATCTGTGATTCCTTATCTCTTATTCTTTTTTCAACTTCTGCTACTTTTTTATCTCTAGCAAGAATCACCTGCTCATGCTCTGATTTTAATTCAATAAACTTTTCTTTGGCTTGAAGAATTTTATCCTTTTTTATATTTTCTGCTTCTAAATTGGCATCCTTTAGGATAGATGCAGCCTCTTTTTTAGCATTTTTAATTAAGTTTGAGATATTACTTTTTTCTATGATTTTTGCGATTCCAAAGCCCGCTGCAATACCTATTATTGCTGAAATAACGATCGTTAATATGTCCATGTTTGTTAAAATTTATAAATAAAAAAGCCTACATTAATTGCTTGAATAAACTCGAAAAGACAAGTTTTGAGCTAACTCGTTGTTCAAGCTTCCAAACTGAATTGGCTTGCTATAGTAACGATGATTCGCTCATTCTAATTTGTTAGTGTTGAGTTTACCAATTGTGAACTAATGTAGGCAGTATCTTAGTTTCTGTTAAGAACGTTTAATTGTCAAGATATTGGTCAAGGAGTGCATTGATTTTTTTAATTCTTTCAATGGTTTCATCTCCGTTAATTGCATTATCAATTTGTTTTTGCTCTGATTGTGATGCAAATTGCAACGCGCACATGGCTAGAACATCTTGTTTGTCGCGAACAGCATAATTTTCTTCAAATTGCTTCATCATCACATCAATTTTTTTCGAAGCGCTTCGTAAGCCTTCTTCTTGATTGAGTTCTACCGTTAATGGGTATACTCGGTCTGCAATTGATATTTTAATTTTAAGCTTTTCGTCCATGTCTATACTAATCTGATAACTGTGCAATACAGTAATCAATTTCCCGAATTAATGAATTTATTTTAAGCTTTGTATCTCTTTTGTTTTCTTCACTGCCTAGTAGCGAACTAGCAATTTTAAGTGTCTCATATTGCGCTTTTAACGCCTCAATCTCATTTGTTTGAGCTTGTATGACTTGTGCAGATTTAGTTAATTCGATTTTTAATCCTTGATTGTTTTGTTCTAAATTTTTTATTTTCAGAATAAGTTTTACAACTTTATTTTCAAGAGTATCAATTATTTCTGCAATTACACTCATTATTCTTCCTAATTCATTACTTAATATTACAAATTTAGTATTAGTTTTTATTATTACAATATTTTATTCGTTTTTTTATTTTAAAATCAGCAATTAGTTGTACCGTAATGCATTAGGAATTCTGCTTGTTTTTGTAAATTAGTATGGATTAGTTTTTTTACCTTAGCGAAAATGTATGTGATGAAATTTTTATCTTTTTTTCTGCTTTATGCTTGTTTTTCAGTTGCTCAAACCCAATACCCGCAAGACTACTTTGGTTTTCCATTGGACGTGCCTATGCAGTTATCTGGTAATTTTGGGGAACTGAGGCCTAATCATTTTCATGCAGGATTTGATTTTAAGACTTTGCAGCGTGAAGGTTTGAAAGTGTATGCCGTTGCTGATGGTTATGTTTCAAGAATTAAGATTTCTACTTTCGGAAACGGAAAAGCCATATACATAACGCATCCAAATGGGTATACCTCTGTTTATTGTCATTTGCAAAATGCCCAAGGCTCAATTGATGATTATATCAAAAAAGCACAGTATAAGGAGCAGTCTTTTGAAATCGAGCTATTTCCTAAAGCAACTGATTTAGTGGTGAAAAAGGGTGAAATTATTGGACTTTCAGGAAATACAGGTTCTTCAGAAGGGCCGCACTTGCATTTTGAGTTTCGTGATAGCAAAACCGAAAAAATCATTAACCCTATGCTATTTGGTTATGACAAAAACATGACCGACACTAAAAAACCCACAGTTTCGGCTATTTATGTCTATCCATTGGGTAACAATACAGTAGTTAATAAGTCCAAGCGTCCCTTGTTATTAAGTCTGGTTTTGCAAAAAGATGGTTCGTACTTAGCCAATAAAGTGGCTGCGAATGGTCAAATTGGTTTTGGTGTTACGGCAGTAGATTACGATAATGTGTCCTTTAATAAAAATGGTGTTTATAAAGTACAGGCCTTTTTGAACGGTAAGCTCAATTTTGGATATCAGTTTGATACCTATTCATTCGATGATATGCGCTATATAAATGCCTTGGTAGATTATCCGACCTACAGAAAGACGTACCAAAGAGTCCAGAAGTTATTTATGACTAACCCTTATAAGTTGAGTATTCTTAAAACTGATGAATCCAACGGCGTTATCAATGTAGTACCTAATTTGTCTTCGGTTTATCGAATTGAAGTTTCTGATTTTTACGGTAATAAAACAACCGTTTCTGTTCCTATAAGTTTTGATTTAACTACGCCGGTTGTGGCTAAGGAAGTTGTGGAATCTAACTATTTTGTCAAAGTAAATAAGGACAATATTTTTAGTAAAAATAACATGTCGGTTTTTTTTCCAGCAGGAACTTTTTATGAGAATTTTGAAATGAATTTTGATGTCAAAGGAGATACTTTATTTTTGCACGATGATACCGTTCCTGTACATAGTTATTTTACGGTAACTATTGAAGATGATAAATATACAGCTGCGCAAAAAGAAAAAATGTACATTGCTGATATTGATAAGTCTGGCAGAAAAGGTTACAATGCGACCACAATCAAAGGAAATGTTTTTTCGACAAGAACACGATCGTTAGGGAAATATACGTTGACCTCAGATACAGTAGCGCCGTCTGTGACCATTTCTAATTCAATTGAAAACAAATGGATTAGTTCCCAAAAAACACTTCAACTTACAATAAGTGATTCTGGGTCCGGTATAAAAAGCTACAATGGCTATTTAAACGGAAAATGGATTTTGTTTGAACATGATAGTAAAACAAAAAAAATCACGCACAACTTTAGCGATGGTATTGTTGCTGAAGGAGCTAATGATTTAAAAATAATTGTAACGGATAATGTAGGGAATTCAACTACCTTTGAAACGCATTTTTTCCGAAGCCAAAAATAAATATAATTGAGATATAGCTTGAGCCTTAAAAAGAATTTTTTTGTATTGATCTTTATGCTACTTAGTGTGGTTTCCGTTGCTCAAACTGCGCGAGTTAAGGGAGTTGTTTTAGATAGTAACAACCGTCCTGTGCGCGCCGTCAACGTGTCTTGTAACTTAATGAACGTGACCACTAACGAAAACGGTTTTTACAGTATCTCTATCCCGTCTAACCAAAAAGCGCTTGTTGTTTTTACCCATGTTTCTCTAAAAAAAGCTACAGTTAGCGTTTTGCTCAAAGCAAATGAAGACTATGAGTTTAATTTAGTTATGAATGAACAGGCGGAGCAAATGGGAGAAATTATTGTTACTTCCAATAATAAAAAACAAGTGCAAGGATTGATCACAATAGATCCTGTATTGATTAGAAAAATTCCTGGAGCCAATGCAGGAGTTGAAAATATCTTAAGAACCTTTGCTGGAGTTAATGCTAATAATGAGTTGAGTACGCAGTACGCTGTGCGTGGTGGTAATTACGATGAGAATTTAGTCTATGTGAACGAAATCGAAATTTACCGTCCTTTCTTAATTCGTTCGGGTCAACAAGAAGGGCTTAGTTTTACAAATACTGATTTAGTTCAGAACGTAGATTTTTCTGCGGGTGGTTTTCAGGCTAAGTTTGGTGATAAGTTATCTTCTGTTTTGGATATTACCTATCGCAACCCAACTCAATTTGGCGCTACTTTTGAAGCAAGTTTTCTCGGCGGAAGCCTATCCATGGATGCTGTTTCCAAAAATAAAAAGTGGTCAGCGATTACGGGTGTTCGATATAGAAATAATAGTCTCTTGGTAAATAGTCAAGATACACAGACTAATTTTACACCTTCTTTTGTCGATGTACAAACCAATATAAATTATCAAGCATCGGCAAAATGGCAATGGAGCTTTTTAGGAAATATTTCACAAAATAAATATGATTATGCGCCATTGACTCGTGTAACGAAATTTGGTACAATAGATAAACCAATGGCTCTATCTGTTTTTTACGAAGGACAGGAAAAAGACAAGTACAATACCTATTTTGGAGCCTTAAAAACGACTTTTAAAGTATCGGATATTTTTACATTGAAATTTATTGGATCCGTTTTTCACACCTTGGAGCGAGAGTATTTTGATATATTGGCGCAATATCGTTTGGGAGATGTTGACGTCACGATTGGATCACAAACCTATGGCGATGTTTCTTTTACAAAAGGTATTGGCTCTCAATTCAATCATGCTCGAAACGATTTAGATGCTTTGATTGTTAATTCAGAAGTAAAAGGATTTTTAGATTGGAAGAAAAATGCCATCGAATGGGGCGTTAAATATACGCGTGAGTCCATAAGAGATCGATTAATCGAATATGAGGTGATTGACTCTGCTGGATTCTCTATCAATCCTCCACGTATAGATTTGCCTAAAAAAGACGAGCCGTATACTATTTACGAAGGTCCGTTAGTGCCTTATCAATCAGTACGAGCTAAAAATTTCAATACAATCAATCGATTTTCAGGCTACGCACAGTGGAGCCGACGCGACAAGCTAGGAGCTGCAGAGGTGTGGTACAATGCAGGTGTTCGAGTTCATAATTGGGAAGTGTCAGGTGGTTCAATCGTGGGCAAATCGCAATTTACAATTAGTTCGAGAGCACAAATAGCAGTAAAACCCGATTGGGAAGCGGATATGGTTTTTAGGGTTTCAGGAGGACTATACCATCAGCCTCCTTTTTATCGCGAATTACGGGATGCCACTGGTCAAGTGAAACCTAATGTGAAAGCACAACAATCCATACACTTTGTACTAGGGAATGATTATAGTTTTAAAATTTGGGACCGCCCATTTAAATTGGTTTCTGAGTTGTATTACAAATCACTTACGGACGTCAATACCTATACAATTGATAATGTCAGAATTCGATATGCTGCTTCTAATGTAGCCAAGGCTTACGCTCAAGGTTTGGATTTACGTCTTAACGGAGAATTTGTACCGGGTACAGAATCATGGTTTAGTTTTGGATATTTAAAGACAGAAGAAAATAGTGCTGACCAAGGTTACATCGCCCGACCAACAGATCAACGATTGAAATTTGGAATTTTGTTTCAAGATTACATGCCTAATATTCCTTCGATGAAAGTCTATTTGAATTTGGTTTACAATACAGGTGTTCCAGGTGGTTCGCCTGCCTATGCCAATCCTTATTTGTACCAAAATAGGTTGAATGACTACCGTAGAGTAGATGTTGGTTTTTCGAAGGTGTTAATTGATAATACTACTGGTCTCAACAAGAAAGGATGGTTGGGTAACTGCAAAGAGCTAGCCATAGGATTAGAAATTTTCAATCTTTTTAACAACCAGAATGCCATTACCAACACCTGGGTTCGTGATGTGTATTCTAAAAATGAATATGCGATTCCCAATTATATGACCCGTCGCGTGTTTAACATCAAGTTAAATGCGAGACTGTAAAAATAAAGTTGCTTTTTTTAGTTGGAGTGACTAATTTGGGTCATAAATTAATCCAAAAAAAAGAAATCGTTTTTAAAATTGATTACATTTGAAATTATTTAAATATTAGTTGCCATGAAGAAATTACATATAGCCATATTGAGTACTGCAGTTTTACTATTAGTAAGTTGCAAGGAGGAAGTAGAAAAGCCTAAAGTAATTTATGATGCAGCCAATAAAGCGAAGTCGCTTTCCAAAATTGATTCTACGCAAGTCGCAATTTCTGATTTGCCTATTCAAATGAAGGGAACGGATTATTTAATTCATCCTGTAGGCGATCTACGCGTTTATGAAAAAGGGTCAAAATCAAGATACGGTTCCTCTAGTGTTATTGATTTGAGTTTCACGATTTCGAATTATGGTGAAAATGAAATAACAGGTTATTTGCAAAATTTAAAATTTCAAAAAACAGACTCTGATTCGATCCATGCGTTAACCGATAAACCGGCTTTGATTTTAACGGCCACTTATCTTGCTACAGTTTCTGATCGAATAAAAAGACAAATTATGGTATACACCATGTACGATGTAGATACGAATAGAGACGGAAAATTGGACACGAGTGATATCAAATCATTGTACCTGAGTGATATTAGTGGAAAAAACTTCATGAAAATATCGGCTGATTACCAAGAATTAATCGATTGGAATTTAATCGACTCTAAAGGGCGTTTGTATTTTAGAACAGTAGAAGACACCAATAAAAACGGACAATTTGATAAAAATGACGTAGTACATTACAACTATGTTAACCTTGCTGCTAGTGACTGGAAGGTATCTAATTACGAACCCATTTAGGAATTAACCTGATAATGATTTCCTAGGTGGCTATCTTTTTTACCACTTACTCTTATTTCTTAAATTAGGATATCACTTTCTAGATCTGACTTATCGATTGTAAAATCAAATCCTAATTGCTCCACGAGCTGAATTACCAAGTTTTTATACCAATTCTCTGATTTGGGATGAATGTAAATGCGTTCAATCAATTGATTAATGTCTACATTTATTTTTAAACCATCGTTTAAAGTGATTTTACTATCTGCTACATCTGTGATGATTCTTACTTCACGCTCATATTGAAAACTTTTTCGTTTGAATAAGAAAGGAAAAAACATATCATCAAACGGAATGTATTCTTTTTTATAGTCTATATAATTAACCTCTCCGATATATTGCTTGTAATTAACTTCGGGTGCTACCGCTTGCTGCAATCGTCCGATAGTAGATTGAATGGCTAATCCTTCACTGTTTTGCGTAAATATTTGCCACATGGCAAATGATTCGTATTCGTTGATATGCCAGCTGCTAATAGCGACTTTTTCGCGGTGTGTTTTATAGTATTTCAGAAAGTCAGGATTATCTGCTGATAGCTTTTTTATTTCTTCAAATGTGGGCTCGCTAAAAGTGCCTTCGTATTGATCTTCAAATTTATCAGACCTTGACATAAATAATTTTTTAGACATCAATAAATCTAAAAACTTAGATAGGTCCAAGTATTTCCAAATTATGGTATCTGGATCAGTTGGTAGTTTGATATTTGTATTATTTACGTACATAACAAGTTAGGATTACTTTTATATTTTGAGAAAAAATGTGCCGTAAAGTTCCTTAATTCAAATCAATAATTGAGTTTCTAGCACTTCTTTTTGCAAAGATAATTTTTAATTTCCTTTTTCTTGTAGGGATATCGTAAGCCAATTTTCTCATTACAGTGGACTGAATCAAATAGTTTAGATGATTCTTTTTACTTTTTTTGTACTTTTCGTATCCTCCTACTAATAAATATACCCCCTATTAAACCGGGCAAGCTCCAAGCAAGTATGGGTGGTAAAAAAGTGTTGTTTACCACTAAAAAAGCAGTAAGAGCGGCGATATATGCTCCGGTCATTCTGCCGATATGATTTTTTAGTCCATACATTGGATCGGTTACTTTTCCGGTATATGTTCTGTATTCCGTGTGGAGCAATCGAATACTTAGCGCTGCAAAAAGAAAAAATACAACTGCAAAAGGTTCTTTTGCTAAGGCATATTTACATCCGATATAAACAAAGATCAGCGATGCCATCAGCATGGATATACTTAAAATCGTATCAGTAAACGTTGGCTTTTGCCCTTGATGTACCTGCTTTAATCGTATCATTCGATATCCGGATACCGATAGATAAATAGTGAAAACACCTACTACGAATAAAAATAAATTAGGGTGTACATAGGATAAATAAAAAGCACATAGACCGGTGCTTATCATGGAGATCGTAAAAATCTTGCCTAAATTTTTGTGTAAACGATCACCTTTTTTACGAATCAAAATAAAGGTTCCAAGTAGCAGTCCTGTCGTTCCAAAAAGAATGTGAAGGCCTAAGATGATTTTGAAAAGCATAGTTATTGGTATTAAATTAAAAAGGTTGAGTAAATATATTCCATATCACTCAACCTTTAAATAAAACACTACTGAACTGTTATTTTTTACTGCTCAATTGTACTTGTATTAATTTTACTCCAGCGATTGCATGGTAACTAATTTGTTATAGGTTCCTTGTAGCGCAATTAGTTCTTCATGCGTTCCTTTTTCTACAATTGTTCCTTTTTGCATTACAATAATAACATCTGCTTTTTGAATTGTAGAGAGTCTATGAGCAATTACAATTGAAGTGCGATTTTGCATCATGTTTTCTAAAGCAACTTGTACGAATTTCTCACTTTCAGTATCTAAGGCTGATGTCGCCTCATCTAAAATCATAATTGGTGGGTTTTTCAAAACGGCTCTTGCAATCGATAAACGTTGTTTTTGCCCGCCTGAAAGTTTATTTCCGCTATCACCAATGTTAGTATAAATGCCTTTTGGTAAATCTTTAACGAACTCATAAGCATTAGCAATTTTAAGCGCAGCAATGATTTCCTCGTCGCTAGCGTCTAGCTTGCCTAATGCAATGTTGGCTTTTATAGTATCATTAAATAAAATACTGTCTTGGGTAACAAGTCCCATCAAACCACGCAAGGATTGGAGATTGAGGTCTTTTATGTTTTGACCGTCTATTGCCACTGTTCCTTCTTGTACATCATAAAAACGAGTTAGTAGGTTAGCGATAGTACTTTTTCCACTACCTGACTGCCCAACTAATGCAATGGTTTGTCCTTTTTTTACTTCTAATGAAAAATCTTTTAAAACGTTTTCCTCCTCGTATTTAAAATTGATGTTTTTGATGCTTATGGTCGATTCAAAATCGGTTTTGTTGATAGCATCGACTTTAGATGTGATTGGATTTTGTTGGTCTAAGATTTCCAAAACACGCTCTGCAGCTGCATTTCCTCTTTTTACGCTATAGGATGCTTTAGATATTGATTTTGCTGGTGTAAGTATATTGTAAGCTAATCCCATATAGGCGATAAACGAAGCTCCGTTTAAGGTTTTTTCGATTAAAACCATACTTCCTCCGTACCACAATAAAATGGCTATAACCATGATTCCCATAAATTCGCTAGTAGGTGAAGCTAGGTTTTGACGGTTTCCAATACTGTTAGATAGTTTAAAAAAACGTTGGGTCGATTCTTGAAACAAGGTGTTAAAATAGTTTTCAGAATTGTATCCTTTTACCACTTTCAATCCGCCCAATGTTTCCTCGATTGTAGATAAAAAGATCCCTTGTTCTTCCTGCGCTTTGGTAGATTGTTTTTTAAGTTGTTTCCCAATTAATGATATGATGTAGCCCGAAACTGGAATGAATATAAAAACGAAAAGCGTAAGTTTTACACTAATTGTAAGCATCGCAATAATGGTAAAGATTATCGTTAGAGGTTCTTTTACAACTAGTTCAAGTATGGATAAAAAAGAAGTTTGTACTTCATTGACATCAGCGGATATACGTGCAATAACATCTCCTTTTCTTTTTTCAGAGAAATAAGCTAAAGGTAGTTCTAATGTTTTCTTGTACATCGCATTTCGCATGTCTCTTAAGATACCGTTTCGTAAAAAGGTAATGAAAAACATGGCTAGATAGTCACTTACATTCTTCAATAAGAAAATTGTAATTATTAAGGCCACCATTACAGATAGTGTATAGCCCACGCCATAAGTGTCAGTGGCATTGGTGATAAAAAAGCTAATATAATTTTCTACATACTCTTTTAGCTGCCAAACTTCAGTGTAAACAGGCTCTACTGTATTCCTTTTTGTTTGATCAAATAATACCTGCATCATAGGAATTAATGACATGAAGGAAAGTGTACTAAAGAATGCGTACAAAACATTAAAAAAGATGTTTAAATAGGCGTACTTTTTATACGGGACAAGGAAGGAGAATATTCTTTTAAAATTATTCATGGTCTAGTAGTATTAAGACCCGACAGTTTTATAAAAACGGTCGGGTCTTGTTATTTAGTAACTGTTTTTGCAGCTTTTAATTCAATTGCATTGAAGCAATGATGTTTTTTATTTTTTCGTCTAGAATTTCTTGTACTTCCACAAAATCTTCAACTGCCTCAAGAGTCGTATTCACACTAATATAGAATTTGATCTTTGGTTCCGTACCACTTGGTCTAGCACATATTTTTGAGCCATCTTCCGTATAGTAAATTAATACATTCGACTTCGGGATTGCCATCTCAGACTCTGATCCGTCCAATAAGTTTTTAGCGATCGATGATTGGTAATCTTCGACCATAATCACGCGTTGGCCATTAATTTCTTGCAACGGGTTCTCGCGTAAGTCAATCATCATTTGGCTAATTTGCTGTAAGCCTTCCATTCCTTTTTTAGTAATCGAAACCAAATGTTCTTTGTAAAAACCATTATCAACGTACAACTTAACTAGTTCTTTGTAAACGGTGCTTCCATTGGCTTTAGCCTGGGCAGCAATCTCGCAAACTAGCAATGTAGCCGCAACAGCATCCTTGTCACGCACGGCATCGCCTATCATATAACCAAAGCTTTCCTCGCCACCACCTATAAAGTCTAGCTCAGGGAAATCTTTAATCATTTTTGCAATCCATTTAAAACCGGTCAAGCCTATTTTACATTCTACTTCGTAATTGGTTGCTAATTCCATCATCATAGGAGTTGATACAATCGTTGATCCTATGAATTGGGTACCGTTAATTTTACCCGCTTTTTTCCATTGTTCTAGTAAAAAGGCAGTCATCAAAACCATCGTTTGATTTCCGTTCAACAATGTCATTTTTCCATTATTGTCACGAACCGCTATTCCTAGACGGTCACAATCAGGATCCGTTCCAACTACAATATCAGCATTTGTTTTTTCGGCTAATGCTAGTGCCATTGTCAAGGCTTCAGGTTCTTCTGGATTTGGTGATTTTACCGTAGGGAAATCTCCGTTTGGTACTGCTTGCTCTTCTACGACTTGAAATTGAGTGTAGCCAGCGCGCTTAAATGTCTCTGGTACAATTGTAATCGATGTTCCATGTAAGGAAGTGAATACAATGTTCAAATCTTCTTTTGCGGCAGCAGGAGTATTAAAACTAGCATTTTCGATAGTAGATGCAATAAATGCTTCATCAATATCCGTATCTATGTATTTGATTAAATCTTCGTTAGCATCAAATTTGATTTGATTGTAATTTAAATTTTCAATCACATCAATAATCCCTTTGTCTTCCGGCGGAACGATTTGTCCACCATCTTGCCAGTACACTTTGTATCCGTTGTATTCCGGCGGGTTGTGTGAAGCTGTTAATACGATTCCGCATTGGCATCCTAAATGCTTTACAGCAAATGATAATTGGGGAGTAGGTCGTAAGTCAGAGAATAAATACACTTGGATTCCATTAGCCGAGAAAACATCAGCTACCACTTTAGCCAGTGACTTACTGTTGTGACGACAATCGAATGCAATTACGGCTTTCAAAGGTTGGTTAGGGAACGAACTGTGCAAATAATCGCTTAGTCCTTGTGTGCTTTTTCCCAATGTATATTTGTTGATGCGATTGTTTCCTACGCCCATAACACCGCGCATTCCACCCGTTCCAAACTCTAAATTTTTGTAAAAACTCTCCTCTAATTCAGTAGGTGAGCCTGCGATTAAAGCTTTAACGGCTTCTTGTGTCTCAGCATCGAACGACGGTGTTAGCCATTCATTTACTGCGTCTAAAATGTTTTGTTTGATATCCATTTTATGTGTTTTTTATATTTTTAAGGAGCTAATCCTGCTATTCGTTTCAATCTTTTACGGGGAGAAAAATCCCCATAAAAGGATTTTCACTGCTATCAGGGCTAGGGCCTATTATATGTTGACTTCTTTTGCAATTTTATAACGCTCTTCATTATTTTTAGTTCTCAAGATTATTTCGCCTAAAAATCCAGCTAGAAATAATTGAGTTCCTAAAACCATGGTGGTTAAGGCAATGTAAAACCAAGGGTTGTCAGTAACTAAACTGTAACGCATATTGTTGTACATATGGTACAGCTTGGCAACGCCTATGTAAGCTGCTGATAAAAACCCAATGATGAACATTAGCGATCCCATTGCACCAAATAAGTGCATCGGTCTTTTTCCAAAGCGGGATAAAAACCAAATCGTAATTAAATCGAGAAAACCGTTGATGAAACGTTCCATTCCAAATTTGGTTTCACCGTATTTTCTAGCTTGGTGTTGTACTACTTTTTCGCCTATTTTTCCAAAACCAGCATTTTTTGCTAATACCGGAATATAACGGTGCATCTCGCCCGAAACTTCTACGTTTTTAACAACAATATTCTTGTAT
>NZ_JAQWTM010000231.1 GCF_029242675.1 Flavobacterium sp. | reverse complement strand
TGAAGTAGTAGCCCGTAGCGGAATCGAACCGCTCTTACATGGATGAAAACCATGCGTCCTAACCGATAGACGAACGGGCCAGTTTCCTTTTAAAGTTAAGGAACACTGCAGTACAATAAAAATAGTAGCCCGTAGCGGAATCGAACCGCTCTTACATGGATGAAAACCATGCGTCCTAACCGATAGACGAACGGGCCCTGCTTCTGTATTGCGGATGCAAAAATACAACTATTTTCGAGAAGTGCAATACCTAAACTAAAAAAAATAAAAAAATTTAATAAGCCTTAGCAAACAATACTCTCTTCGTAGATTTAGCACCTGTAAGCACACAAGTCCCCTCCTCTTCTTTCGTGTCTAAAGGAATACAACGAATGGTAGCCTTAGTCAAATCTTTTATCTTCTCTTCTGTAGCTGCTGTTCCATCCCAGTGCGCGGAAACAAAACCACCTTTATTATTTAAAACTTCTTTAAATTCTTCAAAATTAGCAACCTCAGTTATATGTGTATTTCTATATTCCAATGCTTTATTAAACAAATCATTCTGAATTTGTTCTAACAGCTCTTTGATATAGGTTGCTATACCTTCTTTAGGCTTAACTTCTTTCGTTAACGTATCTCTTCTCGCTACTTCAAAAGTTCCGTTTTCTAAATCTTTAGGACCTACAGCTATACGAACCGGCACTCCTTTCAATTCCCATTCGGCAAATTTAAATCCTGGCTTCTGAGTTGTACGATCATCAAATTTCACGGTGACATTTAATTTTCTCAAATCCGCTGTTAAATTTGAAACCGCTGCTGCAATCTCAGACAATTGCTCATCTGTCTTGTATATAGGAACAATTACAACCTGTATTGGCGCTAAATTAGGTGGCAATACCAATCCTTGATCATCTGAATGCGTCATTACTAAAGCACCCATTAAACGAGTTGAAACTCCCCAAGAAGTTCCCCACACATATTCCTGTTTTCCTTCGGCATTAGCAAACTTAACATCAAATGCTTTAGCAAAATTTTGACCTAAGAAGTGCGAAGTTCCTGCTTGCAGTGCTTTTCCGTCTTGCATCAATGCTTCGATACAATAAGTCTCTTCTGCTCCAGCAAAACGCTCCGTTTCGGTTTTTAACCCCTTAACAACAGGAATTGCCATGAAGTTTTGAGCAAAATCAGCATAAACGTTCATCATTTTCTCAGACTCCTCAACAGCTTCGACTCTAGTAGCATGAGCAGTGTGCCCTTCCTGCCATAAAAATTCTGCAGTACGCAAAAACAAACGTGTTCTCATTTCCCAGCGAACCACATTTGCCCATTGATTAATAAGTAATGGTAAATCCCTGTAAGATTGTACCCATCCTTTATAGGTAGACCAAATGATAGCCTCACTGGTAGGTCGAACAATTAGCTCTTCTTCTAATTTAGCATTAGGATCCACCATTAATTTCCCTGGCTTGTCTGGATCGTTCTTTAATCTGTAATGTGTTACAATAGCACATTCTTTTGCAAATCCCTCTGCATTTTTTTCTTCTGGTTCAAACATACTTTTCGGAACAATAAGAGGGAAATAAGCATTTTGATGACCTGTTTCTTTAAACATTCTATCTAACTCAGCTTGCATTTTTTCCCAAATAGCGTAACCATAAGGTTTGATCACCATACAGCCTCTAACTCCTGAATTTTCGGCTAGATCAGCCTTAACAACCAGTTCGTTATACCATTTTGAATAATCTTCGGATCGGGTAGTAAGGTTTTTACTCATAATGAATAGTTTGGCACAAATTTTGTTTTAATTATTTTAATTAAATAGTTTCGCAAAACTAACTATTTTTGTAATGTGCAACAATAAAAAAAGAAATAGATATGAAAACAAATAATTTTTCATCCAGAAAAACAGCTCTTTTTAGCGTAATCGTAGTTTTAAGTGTTTTGATGGTGTCTTGTGGATCCTATCAAAATAGTTCCTATTATGGAGACGGAATATATGGAGACACTGCAAACCCAAACCAGCAGAGGCAGCGAGTAGACAACACGGACAATCGATACGAAAACTATTTTAGTTCTTTACAGAAAGACAATCAGTCTGTAGAGATTTTTACCGATATAGACTCTTATAACGATTACCAAAATCCTAATGATGCTGGACAAAACAGCGGAAACTATGGTGGATGGGGATCAAATTACACACTAACTGATATCAATGTTTACTCAAACAACTTCGGTAACAATTGGGGATGGGGACCTGGCTATAATAGCTGGAGAAACCCTTATCTTTTTGATGGTTTTGGATATAATCTCCCGTACTTAGATGGTAGATTCGGATGGCTAGATCCTTACTATGGTGCAGGTTATAACTGGAACTCTTCTTTTGGACTCGGTTTCAATGGATTTGGTTATGGAATATTTAGACTGAACAGTCCCTTCTACGGATATAATAGTTATTACGGAAATCCATTTTACGGAACTTATAGAGATGATCTCCATAGATACGGAAATCAAATATATAGTAGAAATTACTCAAATAATGCAGGAAGAAGAGGGTCTGTGAATTACAATTCAAATATAGATAGAAATATCAATTCTAGAAGTAGTAATACACAAATTAACAGAACTTACAGCGGGAGAAGCAACAGTAACTATTCGAGAAACGGATCATTTAATCCTGGAACAAGAACTAATAGCCCTATTTTTAGAAGAGGAGGATCCGATAACCAAAATTCAAGTACGCAAGGAAGGTCAAGTAATACAAGATCAGAAAGATCATACACGCCATCTTCAAATAGCGGAAGATCATCAGGAGGTGACTTTGGTGGAGGAAGATCATCGGGCGGATCTAGCAGCGGAAGATCATCTGGTGGAAGAGGTGGTAGATAAGTGACTCCCCCATTTTTAAATATCTAAATTCAACTTACAATGAAAAAAAATATATCCCTTGCCTTCTTACTAGCGCTAACTTGCGGTGTAGTTCAGTCGCAAGAAATTAAAGATGCTTTAAGGTACTCCCAAGATAATACTACGGGAACAGCGCGATTTAGAGCTATGAGTGGCGCATTTGGCGCACTAGGTGGTGATCTATCAGCTATTGGAATAAATCCTGCTGGATCTTCTATATTTGTCAATAACCAAGTGGGGTTTACAGTAAGCAATTCGGTTAAAAAAAATGATTCTAATTATTTTGGAACGAACACTACTGAAAAAGACAACTCATTAGAATTGAATCAGGCTGGCGGCGTATTTGTATTTAATAGTCAAAATCCTGATAGTAATTGGAAAAAAATTGCAATAGGACTGAACTTTGAAAACACTAATAATTTCAATAACTCTCTTTTTTCAGCAGGTACAAACCCTACAAGATCAGTTGGTAATTATTTTTTGAGCTATGCTAATACGGGAAATAACGGAGCACCCGTTCCGCAAGAGTTCGTAAATACAGAACCTGGTGAATCTATTGGCAGCTTATATTCGTTTTTGGGAACTAATTTACCTAACAACCAATTTCCGCAATTAAATGGCTTTGCCGCACAACAAGCTATGCTAGGATATCAAGGATATGTTATCAATGCAGTAAATAGTAACAATAATAACTCCCCTTACACTTCTAACGTTGCTGCAGGAGGGAATTATTATCAGGAGAATACAGTAGTTAATTCAGGATACAGTGGTAAATTATCTTTTAATGGGTCCACCTCATACAAAGATAAATTATACATAGGTTTAAACTTAAACTCTCATTTTATCGACCTGAGACAATCGAGCGTTTTTTATGAGGAAAATACGAATCCCCTTGATGCCAATTACAAAGTTACTAGATTGCAATTTAATAATGATTTGTATACCTACGGAAGTGGATTTTCATTTCAATTAGGTGCTATTGCAAAAGTAAACAAAGAACTTCGAGCGGGTCTAACCTACGAGTCCTCAACTTGGTATAGAGTAAATGATGAGTTATCACAAAGACTAATTGCTGTAAGTACCAACAATGCAGGATCATTGCCATCAGATGTTGTTGACCCTAATTACACTAATATATACGCTCCTTACAAACTGCAAACACCTAGTAAAGTAACAGGTAGTTTAGCCTATGTTTTTGGGAAAGTAGGTTTGTTAAGTGTTGATTATGCAGTAAAAGACTATTCTAATACTAAATTCAAGCCTAATAGTGACCCTTATTTTAAGAGTTTGAATACGCAAATGAGCAACTCACTTCAAAATACGGCAGAATTGCGAATTGGAGCCGAATATAAAATTGAGCGTTTAAGTCTGCGCGGAGGTTATAGATACGAACAAAGCCCATACAAAAACAATACTACAATAGGTGATTTGACAGG
>NZ_JAQWTM010000228.1 GCF_029242675.1 Flavobacterium sp. | reverse complement strand
ACTACAACAGTTACCGTTACTGCTCCTAAAATCACGGCTATCGATGATGTTGCACCGAATCCAATAAACGGATTAACAGGAGGCGATTCAGGTATTAACATTTTAACAAACGACAGATTAAATGGAGTACAAGTAAAACCTACTGATGTAAAAATATCATCTACTAAAAAAGGACCTCTAAATATAAATAGTGATGGTACGATAACAGTAGATCCTAATACGCCAGCAGGAGCCTATACAATTGAATATACTATTTGTGAGGTTCTAAATCCTACAAATTGTGATACGGCAACAGTTACAGTAAATGTTTACTTAGACCAGCCATCAATAACTTTAACTAAAGATGGCGTTTATTTTGATAAAGATGGAAATGGACAAACAAATCCGGGAGATACTGTTACTTATACTTTTACTGTAACTAACACTGGTAATGTAGACTTGAGCAATATTACTATCGTAGATAATAATGCTACCATTTCTGGAGGACCTATAACATTACTAAAAGTAGGAGCGAGTGATACAACTACTTATACAGCTGTACATGTATTATCTCAAAATGATATAGATACAGGATATGTTTACAATACAGCAACCGCTACTGGAACACCTCCTACTGGCTCGAATGTTACAGGTATTTCTACTGATCCTACACCGTGTACAACATGTCCAGTAAATCCAAACTGTACGACTTGTACCATTACAGAATTAACGCAAAACCCAAAATTAGAAGTGATAAAAACTGCAAATACAGAAAATTTTACTAATATTGGAGATCAATTAAGTTATACGATAAGGGTAACAAATAGTGGAAATGTTTCCCTATATCAAATATTAGTAACTGATCCATTAACCGGTTTGACTAATACAATAGATAAATTAGAGCCAGGAAATTCTAAAGAATACACACAAACGTATACTGTAACGCAAAATGACATTAGCAACGCTAGTGTAACTAATATTGCATATGCAAAAGGTTTATCACCAAAGAACCAAGAAATAGCAGCCTCTGATGATGCGGTAGTAGAAATAGCGATTGTTTTACCATGTGGTAATATTATTGTTCACAATGCTTTTTCTCCTAATGGTGATAATATAAATGAAGTATTCACTATTGATAATATTGATAATACTGAATGTTATCCTACTAATACTGTAGAAATATACAATCGATGGGGAGTTCTAGTTTACGAAGTTAAAGATTACAACAACGTAGACAGAGCATTCAAAGGATATTCTGAAGGGCGAGTGACGATTAATAAATCTGTTGCACTCCCAGTTGGAACGTACTATTACATTTTAAATTATACATCAATAGATGGAAATGGACAAAAAGTAACCAACTCAAAAGCAGATTATTTCTACTTGGCAAGATAATACCAATAAAAAACCTGAGTCACTCATGACTCAGGTTTAACAAACTAAATAAGATGAAGAAAACAGCAATTTTAATTCTCCTATTGTTTACAGGAATGCAAACATTCGCGCAACAAGACGCGCAATTTACGCAATACATGTACAATACAATTAACATCAATCCCGCTTATGCAGGGTCAAGAGGAGTTATGAGTATATTTGCATTACATAGAGCTCAATGGGTTGGACTGAACGGAGCTCCAGTAACTAATACAGCTTCCATCAACACTCCTTTAAACGATAGTAATTTAGGACTTGGTGTTTCGATAATAAATGATAAAATTGGGCCAACAGACGAAAACACTATTTCAGCTGATTTGTCATACTCTATTAATACATCAGAAAAGTTTAAGCTTTCGTTCGGACTAAAAGCAACTGCAAATCTATTCAGTTTAGATATAAGTAGACTAAATGCAGTAGATAGTGACCCAAGTATACGTGACTATAACAATAAATTTACTCCCAATATTGGTGCTGGTCTTTACCTCCACTCTGATAAAGCATATGTCGGTTTTTCTATTCCAAACTTTATAGAATCAAATAGATATGATGATAATGAAGTTGCTATTTTTAAAGAGAGGATTAATTATTACCTAATTGCAGGATATGTATTTGATTTAGATTATAATTTAAAATTCAAACCAGCTTTATTAACTAAATTAGTAAATGGAGCACCACTACAAGTTGATGTTTCTGGTAATTTCATGTTTAATGATAAGTTTACTGTAGGAGTTGCTTACAGATGGAGCGCCGCAGTAAGTGCAACGGTTGGCTTTCAAGCATCAGATGGATTATACATAGGTTACGGATACGATCTAGAAACAACAAGGTTGGCAAGATATAACTCGGGATCTCATGAAATCTTTTTAAGATATGAAATTTTCAAAAGAAATAATAAAATAAATACCCCTAGATTCTTTTAAAAAAAAAAATTATGAGAAAAACTATCTTTCTACATATACTCTTAACTGCATTTATTTCATTTACTTCTTATTCGCAAAACACAAATATTGCTAATAAAAAATATGAAAAATACGCATATATTGATGCCATTAAAACCTATGAACGTATTGCTGAAAAAGGATATAAATCAGCTGAAATGTTTAAGAATCTTGGTAATGCTTATTACTTGAATAGTGAATTTGGCAAAGCAGCGAAGTGGTACACCGAACTATTCGACATGACTTCAGAATTGGACAATGAGTATTATTATCGATATGCACTTACATTGAGGTCAATAGGAGATTATAGTAAAGCTGACATGATTACTAAAAAAGTAAATAAACTGTCAGGAGGTGACGCAAGAGCTGAGTTATACTTAAAGAATGAAAACTATTTAGAAGATATTAAACAAAATTCGGGTAGATACAAAATAGAAGATGCTGGCGTAAATTCAATTTATTCTGACTACGGAAGTACAATATATAATAACCAAATTATTTTCACATCAGCGAGAGATACAGGTAGTATTGGGCAACGAAAACATACTTGGACTGATCAGCACTTTACAAACCTATATGCAGCGAATTTAGATGATGACATGAATGCTGGAAAACCAGTGAAATTTGATCAAAACATTAAATCTAAATTTAATGAATCGACCCCAGTCTTCACAAAAGATGGCAAAACAATATATTTTACACGTAATAATTACTTGGAAGGAAAAAAAGGTAAAGATATGTACGGCGTTACATTAATCAAAATTTATAAAGCTAGACTTATAAACGATAAATGGTCTGACATTGTCGAACTACCCTTTAATAGCAATAATTACAATACAGCCCACCCAGCATTAAGTCCTGACGAAAAGACTTTATATTTTGCCTCAGATATGCCTGGAACAATTGGACAATCAGACTTATTTAAAGTAAGTATAAATGATGATGACACTTATGGCAAACCAATTAATCTAGGTAATAAAATAAATACATCAGGTAGAGAGACATTCCCGTTTATTAGTCAAGAAAATGAGATTTATTTCGCATCCGATGGCCATCCGGGACTAGGAGGATTAGATGTATTTGTATCTAAAATAAACTCCACAGGAGATTTTGATGAAATTGTCAATATAGGATCTGATATAAATTCCCCAAAAGATGATTTCGCCTATATTTTAGACACAAAAACTAGAACAGGATTTTTTAGTTCTAACAAAGACGGTGGTTTAGGATATGACGACATTTATAAATTTACAGAAACTAAAAAACTATCGTGTGATCAAATTTTAAGTGGGCAAGTTACTGATGTCGAAACCTCCGAAATATTAGCTAATACGAAAGTAAGTTTATTGGACAGTGAGTTAAATTTAGTTGCCGAAGTACTATCAGATGAAAATGGGATTTATACTTTTACTGTTGAATGCGGTAAAACATACAATATAAGGGCACAAAAGCCAGGATATAACGGAAAAGAAGAACAAATTAAAGTTCCAAAAACTAGTGGTAAAACTTACGCTCCAACCGCACTTGAAAGAGCGGGATGTAAGGTCGTAGTTGGTGATGATTTAGGTAAATGTTTTGGTATAAAAATGATTTACTTCGACCTAGATAAATCAAATATAAGGGCTGAAGCAGCAATCGATTTGGAAAAGATTTTAGATGCTCTAAATGAAAACCCAACAATGACTTTAGATATTCGATCTCATACTGATAGTAGACAGACCGCAAAATACAATGAGTCACTATCTGATCGTAGAGCTAAGTCAACTATACAGTGGTTAGTAAAAAAAGGAGTGAATGCAAATAGATTAACTGGTAAAGGTTATGGAGAATCTCAACTAATTAATAATTGTTCAGACGGTGTAAAATGTTCTGAGGAAGAACATCAGATGAACCGAAGAAGTGAATTTATAATTACTGCACTCTAAATAGCTGCTACTTTTAATAAAATGATAAAGCGCTTGTAAATAGTTTTTACAAGCGCTTTATTTTTATCAAAATCTAGTATAGCTTAGATTAAAAAGCAAATCATTAAGCTAACCTGATTTCGATCTAAATGCACTTTACAACAGCCAATTCTATAGTAAGGCTTCGATCAATGTTTCGCTTATCTTAGTGATGTAGTGAATTAATTAATATTATTCAGAAATCACATATTAAAGCTTGATAGAACCTCTTTACACAGTTTTTTAAGGTTTAAGCATATAATCGAATTGCATATGATAAAATCAAATACAGAAGCTCGCAATAAATGGAAATATAATGCTCGAAAGAAAAACCTAGACTTATCCCATGCTCTAATGCAATTGTAAAACTGTTTTAAGTGCTATTTACAATTTGAGCACATATATAATAATTTGAAACAATAATCACTCACAATAGCGTTAATTTAATAAAATAGCAAATAATTTAAATGATAGTTAACAACTGTTTGCTTACACTAAAAAGTTAATCTAAAAAATAAAGATGTTTTAAATTTTATTGTAAAATGAATTAAAAGTAAACCAAGTCCTATAACTTAGGATTAGAAAAAAATGAACATTTATTTAATTTGACTGAAGGAAAAATATAATCATAAAAAAAGGAAGCTTCACGATGAAACTTCCTCTTATTATAAATACAAGAACATAACGATTTGGGGGCAATATGCATCTGTATTTAGATTAAAAACTATATTCTAATAAAAATATTTGTGTAATATTTTTTTCCAGTTGTAGCATTTTCTCTTATGGCTATTCCAAAGTGAGTAAAGTTACCTTCAATGTTTTCTTTATGACTTGCGCTCTTTAACCAAGCGCTTACAGCTCCTTCTGGTGTATTAAAATTATATGCTATGTTTTCACCAACGTTCTTTGCTCCTACCACTTTCACAATATCTTCTGATCTACTTACAAAACCATCGTGGCTAACTACATTTTTATCAATCATGTAATGATCGTGCTCCTCTGATTTCAAAGATACATAGCTCACTTGCTCAAGAGCAATTAAACCCTTACTCACTCTGTAATCATTGATCAACTTCATGGTTGATAATTCAGCAGCTGAGTATTCAAATTTAACGGCAGCTTGTGCTTTGGCAGTAGTTGTGGATTCTTCTGACGAATCTGAAGAACAAGAATTCATTATGAATATTACTAACAATAATATTTGCACTCGGAGTAAAATTGTTCTCATAAGATAGTAGTTTAAGTTTAAAGTAGATTGTGGGGCAAACTTCTTTAGATTATAAATCGTTGTTTTTTATTTCTTTCCAAATGTAACAAAATATACAGATAAAAAGCAAATATAATCGATAAACTACATCTTTTTACTTAAAAGAAAATATTTTTCTTACATTAAGGCGCTAATCTTTCTGTTTTCCAATCTATCTCATTTTGGGTTGTAAACCGAATTCTGTCGTGTAACCTATTCGCTCTACCCTGCCAAAATTCTATTTCTACAGGCTTGACTATATATCCACCCCAATGATCAGGTCTTGGTATAAGTAATCCATCATACTCCTGCTCTAGCCTATGCAACTTATCTTCCAGAAAGTCACGAGATGGCACAACCTCACTTTGATTTGAAACAACGGCACCCAACTGACTCCCAACTGGACGTGATTTGAAATAAGTATCCGAATCAGTTCCAGCCACTTTTTCAGCTATCCCCTTTATGATCACTTGACGTTCCATTGAATGCCAAAAAAAAGAAATACATATATTTGGATTATTTTCAATTGCTTTTCCTTTATCAGAGCTATAATTGGTATAAAAGACAAAGCCTTCCTTAGTGTATTTCTTTAGCAATACTACTCGAGATCGAGGAAAGCCATCTTGTCCGATAGTAGAGACAGTCATTGCATTTACTTCTTCTGTTCCTCCAAATTGTTCTACTTCTTGGAACCACTGTTTAAAGAGCTGTATCGGATCAGCAGGAATTGCACTCTCTAGCAATTCACTTTTGTCATATGATTTTCTATAATTACTTAAATCTTCCATATTCCTATTTTTTATTATTACTATTTTCTATTTTACTGGTCAACAAAATCAAAAGTTTTTCCATCATCTGCTAGGAGAACATTTGGAAAAACAGTCTCTGCCTCTTCTTTAAAAAGTGTAATATTCTCATATCTTGTTGAATAATGTCCTAAAATTAATTGATTCACATTTGCTTTAAGCGCTATAGTTGCTGCCTCAATAGCTGTTGAATGTTTGGTCTTTTTTGCCAAAAGCGTTTCTGATTCTAAAAAGGTCGCTTCATGATAAAGCACATCACACTGACTAATAAGTGGTATAATTTCTTCGCTGTAGGCAGTATCAGAGCAAAAAGCGTAGCTTTTAGGTGCAATAGGATCAAAAGTAAGTTGGCTATTTTGGATTATTCTACCGTCATCAAGTGTTATATCTTTTCCGTTTTTGATATTTTGGAAGTAGCACGACTCAATTTCAAAATCGGTAACTGCAGATATATTTAATTTACGTTTGTCGATTTTTTCGCGGAACAAAAATCCATTTGTATAAATTCGATGCTTTAACGGAATTGTACTCACACTAACCTTATCATCCTCAAAAATTACTTCACTACTTTTGCTGGACAATTCGGTAAAATGTAAGGTATAGTTGAGCCATGAATCAGTTATTCGTAGTTGTAGTGTAACTATTTCTTTTATTCCAACTGGACCATAAATATGTAAATCAGTGGTTCGGCCAAGTAAGGTAAAAGTCGAAATTAATCCAATAAGTCCGAAAAAATGATCCCCGTGTAAATGAGAAATAAAAACATGGTTAATCTTAGAGAATTTTATTTTGTTTTTCCTTAATTGCACCTGAGTGCCTTCGCCACAGTCAATTAAAAACAATCTGTTTTTGATTTCTAAAACTTGTGAAGTAGGATTTGTAAATGTGCGAGGAGTGGCTGCATAACAGCCAAGTATAGTTATCTTCAATTGATTTTTTTAGTTAATTATTATAACAAAAACAGAATTCAGATTCTACAATGCGTGGTAATGAGAATTACCTTTTCACTAACTACACTTCCTTTTTAAATGTTTTAATTTGTAAAATCATAGCGATGATGACCAATATATTTGAGGTGATTCCCATAAAATGACTCATATCATTTACTATCCAATCAATTATATTTCCAATCAACAAAAGTGAAGAAGCTAGTACTACAGCCCAACAAAAAACAGTCTTTTTTCTAGTGCTAGTGTAAAAATTCATGTCAGGTATACTTATCTAAAATCCTAGATCTCGTTCGATCTCTTCCATTTCAATAATATCATGTGCCTCGAGCAACGACGGCACAACTGTTAATTGCTCTGGTACTGCGTTAAAATCCAAGTTTAAAACGACTACTACAAAAGATTTCTTTGCCTTTTTATGTTGTTTGGACAAAAGGGAGAATTGTTTGATATCTGCAATAGTCAAATTATCGTATTTTGATAAATCAATTATAATGTTTAGCGATTCATACGTCTTATATTGGTTCGTTAACTTAGTCAAAAATGAACTAAAGTCACCTTGAGTATCTTTTATTATTACCGAATGTCCTTTCTCACTCACTTTCATACTTGAATACTATACTATTTAAATAATTTCGATTTAGTCTATTGACTTTGTTTATTGAATTTTTGATGCTAATAAGTAAATTACAGCCATCCTGATCGCAACACCATTTTCAACCTGATTCAATATTACTGATTGGTTAGAGTCTGCCACTTCCGATGTTATTTCGACTCCTCTATTTATGGGACCAGGGTGCATGATTACTATTTCTTTATTTAAGGAATCTAATAATTTCTTATCTAGACCATATTGCTGTGCATATTCTCTAGTCGAAGGAAAATAGTTTACATCCATCCGTTCGTTTTGAACACGAAGCATATTAGCCACATCACACCATTCTAAAGCTTTTCGCAAATTAGGTTCCACTTGTACCCCTAATGATTCAATGTATTTAGGAAGTAACGTTTTAGGTCCACAAACTTTTACCTCGGCACCCTGCATTTGCAAAGCGTAAATATTAGACAAAGCAACGCGAGAATGTAAAATATCTCCAACAATCACTACCTTCTTTCCTCCAACTTCACCCAATTTTTCTCGAATAGAGTAACTGTCTAATAAAGCTTGCGTTGGGTGTTCGTGAGCACCGTCGCCCGCGTTTATAATACTTGCTTTTACATTTTTAGACAAAAAATAAGCCGCTCCAGGATTTGCATGACGCATTACTACCATGTCAACTTTCATAGAAAGTATATTATTCACGGTATCTATGAGTGTTTCTCCTTTTTTTACTGATGACTGTGCTGCTGAAAAGCTAATCACATCAGCCGAAAGTCTTTTTTGAGCAAGCTCAAAGGATAACTTAGTTCGCGTACTATTTTCAAAAAAGATGTTTGCGATCGTAATATCTCGTAAAGAAGGGACTTTTTTAATAGGTCTATTTATAACCTCTTTAAAATGGTCAGCAGTTTCAAAAATTAAGTCGATATCATTCTTGTTGATGTATTTGATACCTAATAAATGATTCACGCTTAATTCTTTCATTTTATCTTAAGATTATTATTTTTAAAACTGTTTTGATAAAGTTTAAAGTTAATTAGTTATCAAGTATACTTTATCTTCACCTTCATTTTCTACCCAACTTACCTTAACCTTCTCACCATTAATAGCATCTACCTGTCTGCCTCTATAATCAGGCTGGATTGGTAAATTACGACTGAACCTTCTGTCTATTAATACCAGTAATTCAATCTCTGAAGGTCGTCCGAAGGATTGTATCGCCGTTAAAGCGGAACGAATACTTCTTCCGGTAAATAACACATCATCTATAAAAATGACTTTCTTATCTTCAACTATAAAGTTAATTTTGGTTTTATTAGCCTCTAAAGGTTTATCCGTTCTTCGAAAATCATCTCTAAAAAAAGTAATATCTAGGTATCCTAATTTAATTTCAGGAGTGGCGTACTCCGTCTCTAAAATAGTTTTAAGCCTTTCAGCGAGAAAAGTACCTCGCGGTTGAATTCCCACTAGAATAGTGTCGGAGAAATCCAAATGCTTTTCGATCAATTGGCATGCTAAACGATGTAAAATAACATTTACTTCTTTTGAATTAAGCAATACTTTTTCGGTCATGGTGGTGAATTGTGTTGGTTTGACAAATATACGAATTCCAAATTATCATTTATCATTTTATTTCATACTAACCATCTTATAATATCACAATTGTTTAACGAAATTCTGTAATAAATAATTAAGACAACAAAAGTAATTTTACACCAAGCGTTATTAACTTTAAAACTAGCTATCATGAAAAATCAAATTACAAGAATTTTAATGCTGTTTGTAGTATTATTTTCATTTACCAGTTGTGAACTTATTGGAGGAATTTTTAAAGCAGGAATGGGCGTTGGTATATTTATAGTAGTTGCTGTGCTAGCGATTATTTTATTTATTGCCAGCAAACTTTTTGGAAAAAAATAATAAAAAAAACTCCTAAAGATTACATTAGGAGTTTTTTACATTTTAAACTAAATTACTATTATTTAGCGTACATTTTACCACGTAGCTCTTGTATCTTTTCATCATCAAGATATTCATCAAAAGTCATGTAGCTATCAATAACTCCTTTTGGTGTTAACTCTACTACTCTATTTCCAACAGTTTGAGCAAATTCATGATCATGTGTTGTAAAAATAACTGATCCTTTAAAATTCTTTAAAGAGTTATTAAAAGCCGTAATCGACTCCAAGTCCAAGTGATTGGTTGGCTCGTCGATCATTAATACATTTCCTCTCTCCATCATCATTCGTGAAAGCATACAACGTACTTTTTCTCCTCCTGACAATACACGACATGTTTTCAAGGCTTCCTCTCCTGAGAAAATCATTTTACCAAGAAAACTACGGATGTTCACCTCGTCGCGTTCCTCTTCTGTCTTTACCCATTGACGTAACCAGTCTACTAATGACAAATCACTTTCGAAAAAAGAATGATTTTCAACTGGCAAATACGCCTGATTGGTAGTAACTCCCCAATCAAAATTTCCCGCATCTGCAGTTTGGTTACCATTTAAAATCTCATAAAAAGCAGTAGTTGCTCTAGAGTCTTTTGAAAAAAGAACAATCTTATCTCCTTTGGCCATATTTAAATCCACACCTTTAAATAAAACCTCTCCTTCAACAGAAGCGCTAAGTCCTTGCGCATTCAAAATTTGATCTCCCGCTTCACGCTCTTGGTCAAAAATAATTGCTGGATAACGACGACTTGATGGTTTGATCTCTGAAATATTTAATTTTGAGATCATTTTTTTACGTGAAGTCGCTTGTTTAGACTTCGCAACATTCGCAGAGAAACGACGAATAAATTCCTCTAATTCCTGCTTTTTCTCTTCAGCCTTTTTGTTTTGTTGTGCACGTTGTTTAGCCGCTAATTGACTAGACTCATACCAAAAAGTATAATTTCCTGAGTAATGATTTATTTTACTAAAATCGATATCAGATATGTGTGTACAAACTGAATCTAAAAAGTGACGGTCATGCGAAACAACAATTACTGTATTTTCATAGTTTGCTAAAAAGTTTTCTAACCAAGCGATAGTTTCAAAATCCAAGTCATTGGTCGGCTCATCCATGATTAGTAAATCTGGGTTTCCAAATAAAGCTTGCGCCAAAAGGACACGGACTTTAATCTTTCCTTCTAGATCTCCCATTAATGTATAATGGTGTTCCTCCGTAATTCCAAGATTTGACAGCATCGAAGCAGCATCTGAGTCCGCATTCCAACCATTCATTTCTTCAAATTGCACCTGTAACTCCCCTATTCTATCTGCGTTTTTATCATTGTAATCAAGATAAAGTTCGTCCATCTCTTTTTTAACTGAGTACAATACCTTATTACCCATTATAACGGTTTCTAACACCGTATGCTCATCAAACATATTGTGGTTTTGGTTTAAAACCGACATACGTTTACCCGGCTCTAAATGAATGTGACCTGAAGTAGGATCCATTTCACCCGAAATAATTTTGAGGAAAGTAGATTTTCCAGCACCATTAGCACCAATAACTCCATAAATATTACCGTGTGTAAAGGTTGTATTTACTTCGTCAAACAAAATTCTTTTGCCAAACTGAACTGATAAATTATTAACTGTTAACATGAATATCTTTTAAAAAATTTGTGCAAAAGTACAAAAAAAATACGGATTAACAGAAACACAAAATCATCCAAACGATACATTTCTACAAAAAAATAAATGATAATTCTTTTGAAATTCATCTACTAAAACAAGTGAAACAGAACAATAAATGAACATTTAATAATTTTAACTGCTTTTTTTAAAATATATTTTTTTTTAATTAGCTTTAAATATACATTTACCGTTGAACTATTACTAAACCGAGATTTCAAACTAAAAAATTTAAAAAGCATGGAAACAGAAAATGTGCAAACTAAATGGGGTCAATTCATCTCCTTAATTATCGTATTCTTCTTTTGGGGATTCGTGGGATCCGCCAATGATATTCTTATACCCGTATTCAAAAAAGTATTTACACTTTCACAAGTACAATCCCAATTAGTTGCGTGGGCGTTTTATGTTGCGTACTTCGTTGGATCAATCATCTTTTTCTTGATTTCGCTAAAGGTCGATGTTTTACAAAAATTTGGATATAAAAAAACACTGTCTGCTGGATTAGTGTTGTCAGCTATTGGTTCGTTTTTATTTGTTCCCGCAGCATCAATGGAAAGTTTTCCTTTTTTCTTAACCGCACTTTTTACTGTAGGTCTAGGTTTTTCTATCCAACAAATTGTTGCCAATCCCCTTGCTATTAAAATGGGAAGTCCTGCAACAGGTGCACACCGTTTGACACTAGCTGGTGGTATCAATTCCTTTGGAACAACAATTGGAGCCATACTACTTGGAATTGCTTTATTTGGAATGGGAAATGATAAAAAAACAACTCTTTCGCTTGAAGACATAAAATTACCTTTTATCATATTGGGTATTGCATTTATTGTTGTTGCCGTTTTTATGAATTTTTCTAAAATCGAAAACCCTGCAAAAATCGAAAAATCTGTCATAACAGATGGTAGTGATAAATTCAGAATTTTAGATTACCCTCAGTTATACCTTGGTATGTTGGCAATTTTTATTTATGTAGGAACTGAAGTTACGATAATTAGTAATTTACCCGCTCTACTAAAAACAGCCGAATTTGGAAGTATACTAGAAGATGCGATTTCACCTTTTATTGCCTTGTATTGGGGAAGTTTAATGATTGGTCGTTGGAACGGTGGAGTAAATGTTTTTAACACAACTACTTTAGTCAATACCGCTTTGAAATTTATTGTTCCTGCTTTAGCCTTTGGAGTTATTATTGGAGCAAATGTTTTTGCTGGTCATGAGGTTTCTTCATTTTATATTTACCCAATTTGGATTTTATTGTTTATTGGAGTGAGTTTCATAGGTGGTAAAAATGCAGGTAAAACATTGATGCTTTTTGGTATATCCGGATTAGCAATGATGGTAGCTGGACTTGTATGTACTGATACTGAAATAGCTAAATTCTTCTTTATATCAGGAGGTTTATTTTTATCAATCATGTGGCCTTCTATTTTCGATTTAGCTATCGCTGGTTTAGGAAAAAACACTGGAAAAGCCTCTTCATTTTTAATCATGATGATACTTGGTGGTGGTGTGATTCCGTTACTACAAGGTAAAATTTGCGATTATGATTTAACTCATGCTGACGGTATTTTAGGGATTACTTGGACGCATTTCTCTTATGTTGTGCCACTTTTAGGATTTGCATATTTAGGATTTTACGGTTTTTATTGTCCTAAAATATTAAAAAAACAAGGAGTGCTACAAGTAGAATCAGAAGGCGGCGGGCACTAGTTCGATCCAATAAAAAAATCAAACCATCAAAATTATTTGATGGTTTTTTTATGGCATCAATTTTGAATTCCTCATATATATAAAATACATTTGTTTAAATCTTAGGCTATGAAAAAATCTTTACTCTTATTCGTTGTTGTCTTATTCATCCACTCTTGTGGTATCAAAAACACTCAAAATTTAGTAAACGAAGGCGACTATGATGCTGCAATTAGCCGCGCTGTAGATGGCCTACGTTCTAATAAAAACGCTAAAGGCAAACAAGATTATGTATACCTTTTGGAAGAGGCGTTCGCCAAAGCAAAAGAAAGAGATACCAACTCCATTCGTTTTTGGGAGCAAGAAGCGAATCCTCAAAACTTAGAGAAAATTTATACAACTTACGTTGCATTGGCAAATCGTCAAGATCAAATCGCACCTTTGCTTCCACTACAATTACTGAAGGAAAACAAAAATGCTAAGTTTATTTTTAGCAATTATAATTCTGAAATTATTACCTCCAAACAAAAACTTTCAATTTATTTGTATGAAAACAGCAAAGCCTTACTCTTAACTAACAATAAAAGTAATGCGCGTAGAGCTTATGATGATTTAGACTATCTCAACCGCATTAACCCTAATTACAAAGATACGGCTAAGCTAATGACCGAGGCGCAAAACAAAGGAACTGACTACGTCAAAGTAGTACTCCAAAATGATACCAACCAACTTATACCATTGCAATTACAACGAGAATTAATGGATTTCAATACTTATGGTTTAGACCAAAAGTGGATGGTTTTTGATAGCAATATTCAAAAAGGCGTACTTTATGACTACAGTTTAGTTCTTAATTTTAAACAAATTGATATTTCGCCAGAGCAAATAAAGGAAAAAGAGTTTGTAAAAGAAAAACAAATAAAAGACGGTTTAAAAGCACTTGTTGATAGCCGAGGAAAAACGGTTAAGGATAGTCTTGGTAAACCAGTAATGGTTGATAACCTAAAAACGATTCAGATCAGAATCTATGAATTTTACCAATTCAAAGCGTGTCATATTGCTGCTGACGTTAATTTTATTGACCTAAAAAGCAATCAATTACTCAACAGTTTCCCTTTAGCAACTGAATCTGTTTTTGAAAACACCTATGCCACTTATAAAGGAGACCGTAGAGCAACTGAAAGTGAGTACTACGCTACTTTTGAACGTAGAGCGTTACCTTTCCCTAATAATGAGCAAATGGTATACAACACTGCCGCAGACTTAAAAGGAAAATTTAAAGCAATTATTAGTCGAAATACTTTTACTAGGAATTAGTAGAATTCAATAAACGATTTATAGAAAAAAAATAACACTGCATTAAAATTTTGTTAGAATTTTAAATTTCAATGCAGTGTAAAGTTATTATGTGTACTTTTGCACTATGAATAAAAAGAGTTTACATACAACCTCTACCTCACGGACAAATAAAATCGCTACCTCTCCCGTAGTGCGGATGTTGTAATTACAGTACCCAAGATCTATTTTATTTTATTCATTTTACCCTTTACTATTTTGAAATTACATTCGTTCGTCATTGGACTAGTGCATACTAGCGACATTGAAACTACCACAACTAAATCAGCTGCAATTAGTTGTAAGTCAAATACTTGTTTTCTTATTCTCTATTGTATTGGAATAAAAGATCTTTTTTTCAAAACAAATTCATCCTATTTTTTAATCAACAAATTCATCTTTTAAAATGAATATTTCTATTGTTATAGCTCAAGAAGAACATTTTAAGTACGCACAAGAAATTTGCGATACTATAGAACTATCTGCCTTATTG
Source organism: Flavobacterium sp. (assembly GCF_029242675.1). Lineage (GTDB taxonomy): Bacteria > Bacteroidota > Bacteroidia > Flavobacteriales > Flavobacteriaceae > Flavobacterium. The sequence continues at coordinate 15,738 of NZ_JAQWTM010000228.1, read as the reverse complement.
AGAGGAACTGGAATTGCAAAAAGAACTCCAGAATACATCCAAAAAAAGATGGCAACCAAGGATGCTGTTATTGCTTTAGACAACGGTAAATTAGCCGGTTTTTGTTACATCGAAAGTTGGCAAGATAGCAACTATGTCGCTCATTCTGGGCTGATTGTACATCCTGATTATAGAAATCTAGGACTTGCCAAAAAAATTAAAGCAAAGGTTTTTGATTATTCTTTAAAAAAATATCTTAATGCTAAAGTTTTCGGGATCACGACAGGTTTAGCAGTGATGAAAATTAACTCAGAGCTAGGTTACAAACCCGTTCCATTCTCTGAACTTACAACTGATCCTAGTTTTTGGAAAGGATGCCAAACCTGTACTAATTATGAAATTCTAAAAAGCAAAGACAATAAAATGTGTTTGTGTACAGGAATGCTTTTTGACCCCAAGGAAAAAGCTAAAATTCCACCAAAGCATCCGTTTAATGTCCGGATTTGGAATCGTTTGAAAAAAATTAAACAAGCCCTTTTCTTAGAAGATTAATTTACAATATTAATGTTTTTAGCTTAAAGCCAAAGACTCTTAACAGCATAAAAAATGAAAAAAGTTGTATTAGCATATAGTGGAGGTTTAGACACCTCATACTGTTTAAAATATTTAAAAAACGAACAAGGATACGAGGTTCATACGGTATTAATCAATACAGGAGGATTCGATGACGAAGAGTTAGCTGCCATTGAAGATAGAGCCTACGATGTAGGAAGTGCAAAACACGCTAACCTAACCATAGTAGACAAATACTATGATAAAGCCATCAAATATTTAATTTATGGTAATGTTCTTAAAAACAACACCTACCCTTTATCTGTGAGTGCTGAGCGTGTGTTTCAGGCTATCGAAGCAATAAAATATGCAAAATCAGTGGGTGCAACTGCCATTGCGCACGGAAGTACAGGTGCTGGAAATGACCAAATTCGTTTTGACTTAATTTTTCAAACCATTGCTCCCGAAATTGAAATCATCACTCCTATTCGTGACCTAAAATTGTCAAGACAAGAGGAAGTGGATTATTTATCTAAAAATGGCGTGCATTATTCATGGGAAAAAGCACAATATTCAATCAATAAAGGTCTTTGGGGAACCAGTGTTGGTGGGAAAGAAACACTAACTTCCAGTCAACCACTACCTAGCACAGCCTATCCATCACAATTAATTAAGGACGGAGAAGAAAAAGTGACCCTAGAATTCAAACAAGGAGAATTAGTTGCTGTAAATGGTAAAAAAGACAAACCTTCTAATAACATCGTTGCTTTAGAAAAGTTGGCTAACGCCTATGCAATTGGTCGAGATACGCACGTGGGTGATACCATTATTGGGATTAAAGGAAGAGTTGGTTTTGAGGCTGCTGCACCACTAATCATTATCAAAGCACACCATTTACTGGAGAAACATACTTTAGGAAAATGGCAGCAATACTGGAAAGAGCAATTAGGAAATTGGTACGGAATGTTATTTCACGAAGGGCAATTTTTGGATCCAGTAATGCGTAATATCGAGGCTTTCCTTGAAGATACTCAGAAAACGGTAAACGGAATAGTAACTGTTTCGTTGAAACCCTATCATTTTTCGTTAGACGGAATCGAATCAGAGAATGATTTAATGAATACTGGTTTTGGTCAATACGGAGAAATGAACAACGCTTGGACTTCTGACGATGCCAAAGGATTCATTAAGATTCTAGGTAATGCTCAAAACATATTTTCATCAGTAAACAACGAAACTTACGACTAATCTAAGGTTCTTTTTAAGGAGCAGAAATATTTTGCTTTTAAGAACAGTTGTCCCGCTTTTCGTTGCAATCTTTTCCTTTAAAAAAAAGGAAAAGGATTTCCACTTCAATCGGGGCTAGTTAGAAAGTTTGGATTTTCATTTGAACTTTTACAAACTATTTACACCATTAAGTATTTAAGTTTCATTAAGCTTAATTTTTCTTAATTCCTTAATGGTTTAAAAACAAAAATGTTTTAAAATTTAGATTGCGTTTTCAATGAATAAACAATCTTAAAAATAAAAATTATGATTAATATTGGAATAATAGGAGGCTCAGGATACACGGCAGGGGAATTAATCAGAATATTGATGTTTCACCCACATGCCAATATTGATTTTGTCTACAGCACTACAAATGCTGGAAAACCTTTGTCAGTTGCGCATCACGATTTGATGGGCGATATCGAAATGAATTTCACCGATACTATAAACCCAAATGTCAACGTTGTTTTCTTGTGTCTAGGTCATGGCAAGTCCATTTCGTTTTTAAAAGAAAATCAGTTTGCCAGCCATACTAAAATTATCGATCTAGGAAATGATTTCCGTTTGCTAAAAGATAAAGAATTCAAAGGAAAATCCTTTGTTTATGGTTTGCCTGAGCTCAATAAAACCAGTATTAAAAACGCAAATTATATAGCTAATCCAGGTTGTTTTGCAACAGCAATTCAATTGGCATTGTTGCCTTTACCAGCGCACAATTTGCTTAGTAGCGACGTACACATTAATGCAACCACGGGAAGTACTGGTGCGGGAGTTAGCCCTTCAGAAACAACCCATTTCAGCTGGAGATCAAACAATATGTCACATTATAAAGCTTTTGATCATCAACATTTAGGTGAGATTAATCAAAGTGTGAATCAGTTGCAAGCGTCATATGATAAAGAACTAATCTTTGTTCCAAACAGAGGGGATTTTGCAAGAGGGATTTTTGCTACCTTATACACCACCATAGAAGTTGATTTAGAAGAGGTGGTCTCACTATACGAAGTTTTTTACAAAGACCAACCTTTTGTTACGGTTACAACAACTAACATCAACATGAAGCAGGTAGTGCAAACAAACAAATGTATTATCAGCATCATGAAAAAAGGAAATCGAGTATTAATCACTTCGATTATAGATAATTTAGTAAAAGGTGCTTCAGGACAAGCCATTCAAAACATGAACTTACTATTTGGCCTTGATGAAACAACTGGATTGCATTTGAAGCCATCAGGATTTTAAAAATTTGTTTCAAGTTTAAAGTTCAAGGTTACTAAAATAACTTGAAACTTTAAACCTTAAACCATTTAAACAAAAACACAATGAACTTATTCGACGTTTACCCATTATATCCTATCACGCCTGTAAGTGCATTAGATTGCATTATTACGGATGACAAAGGAATTGAATATTTAGATCTTTACTCCGGTCACGGTGTAATTTCTATTGGACACACACAGCCTTATTATGTTGCTAAAGTAAAAGACCAATTAGATAAGTTAAGCTTTTACTCTAATGCTATCCAGAATCCACTTCAGATAGAACTAGCGGATAAACTAGGGAAACTTTCAGGATACAATGACTACAGCTTGTTTTTATGCTCTTCAGGAGCTGAGGCAAATGAAAATGCCTTGAAAATGGCTTCTTTTCACACGAATAAAGCAAGAGTAATCTCGTTTCACAATGCTTTTCACGGACGTACATCGGCTGCTGTCGCTACAACGGATAATCCTAAAATCATAGCTCCTATTAACGCACAACAAGTGGTGACATTTTTACCGTTGAACGATTTAAATTTGGTGGAAGCGGAACTAAAAAAAGGAGATGTCGCTTGTGTGATTATCGAACCTATCCAAGGTGTTGGAGGTTTAGATCAAGGAACCACTCCCTTTTTTCAAGGATTAGAAAAAATTTGCAAGCAATATGAGGTTGTATTAATTCTAGACGAGGTGCAATCCGGTTTTGGAAGAAGTGGGAAGTTTTTTGCACATCAGTTTCATGATATCAAACCCGATATCATCTGTATGGCTAAAGGAATGGGGAATGGTTTCCCGATAGGAGGAATTCTAATTGCGCCTCATTTTGAAGCGAGTTTTGGTTTACTTGGAACCACTTTTGGAGGAAGTCATTTGGCTTGTGCTGCGAGTATTGCAGTGCTAGATGTGATAAACGAGCAGCAACTAATGGCAAATACTAGCAAAGTAGAAGCTTATTTTATGGAAGCCATAAAAGTGATTCCTGAAATTATCAAAGTAAAAGGAAGAGGATTAATGCTAGGAGTCGAATTCGATTTTGATGTAAATGCCTTACGAAAGAAGATGATTATCGAAAAACATATTTTCACGGGTGGATCTAGTAATAAAAATTTACTTAGAATTCTTCCTCCCTTAACAATCACAACAGCAGCGATCGATACCTTTATCGTAGCATTGCAAGAATCCTTAGCAGAATTAAAAAACAGCAACTAGTAGGAGGCTTACGTTGAAAAAAAAATAAAAACAATGAATTACATATCCGTTCAAAACATAGATTCTTTATCCCACTGGGTCAAGCAAGCTTTGAAAATAAAGAAGAAACCGCTCAGAAATAAAAAGCTAGGTAAAAACAAAACCTTAGGAATGCTTTTTTTTAATCCTAGTTTAAGAACTCGTTTAAGTACTCAAAAAGCAGCACTAAATTTAGGAATGAACGTCATGGTAATGAATTTCACTAATGAAGGTTGGATACTAGAGTTTGAAGATGGTGCCATCATGAACCAAGGCGCTTCGGAACACATTAAAGAAGCCGCTGAAGTCGTCTCTCAATATTGTGATATAATCGCTGTACGTGCCTTTGCTGGATTAGTTGACAAAGAGAAAGACAATGCCGAGACTGTACTAGCAGGATTTTTAAAATATGCTACCGTGCCCATAGTAAATATGGAAGGATGCATCGGTCATCCTTTGCAAGCATTGGCAGATGCCATTACGATGGAAGAATACAAAACACCACATAAACCAAAAGTAGTTTTGTCTTGGGCACCGCATCCTAAAGCTTTGCCGCAGGCGGTCGCCAATTCTTTTGTTGAAATGATGCAATTGCAAGATGCCGATTTTGTAATCACACATCCCGAAGGGTATGAATTAAATCCTGAGATTACTAAAGATTCGGTTATTGAATATGATCAAAATAAAGCCTTTGAAAATGCCGATTTTATCTACGCCAAAAACTGGAGTAACTATACTGACTATGGTCAAATTACCAATACCGACCCAAATTGGACAGTAACCACCGAAAAAATGGCTTTAACTAATAACGCTAAATTCATGCATTGCTTGCCCGTACGACGCAATGTAATTGTAAGCGATGAAGTACTAGACAGCGATAATGCTATTGTAATCGAGCAAGCTAACAATAGAACCTACGCAGCACAACTAGTTTTACAAAAAATACTAGAAAATGAACAATAAAGTACCATTAACGATAGTAAAAATTGGTGGAAACATCATTGATGATGCCGCTGAACTACAACAGTTTCTAGCCGATTTTTCAAAAATTAAAGGTCTAAAAATTTTGGTACATGGTGGCGGAAAGTCAGCTACTAAAATGGCGCAGAGCATCGGTTTGGTTCCTCAAATGATCGACGGACGTCGCATTACGGATGGACCTATGTTAGACATTGCTGTCATGATCTATGCCGGACAAATTAATAAAAATTGTGTTGCGCAATTGCAAGGAAATGGATGTAATGCCATGGGATTTTCAGGAGCGGATGGTAATTTAATTCAGTCTGAAAAAAGAAACCACCCTGCTATCGATTATGGATTTGTTGGCGACGTGCAAAAGGTAAAGAGTACACTTTTGCAAACCTTACTAGAAACGGGTATAACTCCTGTTTTTTGTGCCATCACTCATGATAAAAAAGGACAATTATTAAATACAAATGCGGATACAATTGCAAGCGAATTGGCAATCGCCATGTCTGAGATGTACGAGGTAACTTTAAATTATTGTTTTGAAAAACCCGGTGTTTTATTTGATTCAGAGGATGACACCTCAGTAATTGAAATAATGTCTAGCGATTTATACACAAAATTAAAGTCTGAAAAAGCGATTCATTCTGGTATGATACCTAAATTAGACAATTGTTTTAACAGCTTGTATAAGGGTGTTCAAAAAATACGAATTGGTCATCATAGCATGTTACAAAATAACGAAGCTATTTGCACAACAATTGCTTTATAGAAATCACCATTAATCGATTAAGGCCTTTAAGCTTAAAGAACTAAATATCGTATTGGTTAGTTTAAAACTGAAAAATTCAGTTTTAGAATTCGACATAAAAAAAATATGAAAAACATCGAAATCCTTACACAAGAAGCCATTTCACTTTTAAAGGCATTAATCGAAACCCCTTCTTTTTCGAGCGAAGAGGATAAAACGGCTGTTTTAATTGAAAACTGGTTTGCTGTGAACGATATATCTTTTGAAAGAGAAAATAATAATATTTGGGCGTATAATAAAAACTTTGATATAACTAAGCCCACACTCTTACTCAATTCCCACCACGACACGGTAAGACCCAACCAAGCCTACACCAAGGATCCTTTCAAGGCGATTATAGAGGATGGTAAATTATATGGTTTGGGCAGTAACGACGCTGGAGGTTGTTTGGTTTCGCTATTGGCTACTTTTGTACATTTTTATGCTATTGAAAATTTACTCTATAATATGGTAATAGTAGCTTCCGCTGAGGAAGAAAGTAGCGGGAAAAATGGTTTGAATAGCGTATTGAAACATTTGCCTGAGCTGGAATGCGCCATTGTAGGCGAACCCACTTTGATGCAATTGGCCATAGCCGAGAAAGGCTTACTTGTGCTAGATGTCAAAATAAAAGGAACGCCAAGTCATGCTGCACATCAAAATGACGATAACGCTTTGTATAAAACAATTCCCGTCATGGAATGGTTTAAAAACTATACATTCGATAAAGTTTCGGATCAACTAGGGCCGGTAAAAATGACTGTAACCCAAATCAATGCTGGAAAACAACACAATGTCGTTCCATCAGAATGTGATATCGTGGTAGATATTCGTGTCAACGATTGCTACACCAATCATGAAGTTTTGGCGGTAGTGCAAGAACATGTAAATGCCATAGTAACGCCGCGTTCTATGAATTTAAGTTCGTCTTCCATTCCTGAAAATCATGGTTTAGTACAAGCTGGAATCGCTTTAGGTCGCACCACTTACGGCTCTCCTACCCTTTCGGATCAATCGGTTTTGAGTTGTAAATCATTAAAACTAGGACCAGGAGATACCCTGCGGTCACACTCAGCAGATGAATTTATTTATCTTAACGAAATCGAAGAGGGAATCGAATTGTACATAAAAATACTAACCGATTTTTTTAAAGCAGTAAAATTATCCCGAGATTAGTAAAATAAGGAGCTATTTCCTGCTATCCGCTCTATCTTTTCCTGCTTAAAGAAAGCAGTAAAAGGATGCCGCTGCTATCAGGGCTAAAATGGAGTAGTTCCAAAGAAAACAGTAAAAACTTCGCGACTCTCATAGTAACGTCCGAGATTCTCTGCGAAAAAACAAAATAAAATAATACTTCGCGACTCTCTGAGCTACCTCTGAGAACCTCTGCGAAACAACAACCAGAATAAAACTTTGCGACTCTCTGAGTAACCTCTGAGAACCTCTGCGAAACAAAACATATAATTATGAAACTTTGGGAAAAAGGAATACCTACAGACAAAAAAATCGAACAATTCACCGTTGGTAACGATAGAGAATTAGATTTGGTTTTGGCCAAATATGATGCTTTGGGATCTATTGCTCATGCCAAAATGTTAGGAAGCATTGGTTTACTAACAACAGTTGAAACTAATTCGCTTGTAGCGGCATTAAATAATATTATTACCGATATAGCTGCAGGAAACTTTACAATCGAAGATTCATTCGAAGATGTACACTCCAAAATCGAATATTTACTAACCGTTAAACTGGGCGATGCAGGAAAAAAAATCCATACCGCACGTTCTCGTAACGACCAAGTTTTAGTTGATGTCAACTTATATTTGAAAGATGTCGTGATCGAAATGAAAGAGCAGGTAAAAGCGTTATTTGATTTGTTAATGGAATCCGCTGAGAAATATCAAAATGTATTGTTACCGGGATATACCCATTTACAAATTGCAATGCCATCGTCATTTGGGATGTGGTTTTCAGCTTATGCAGAAACTTTAATCGATGATATCACGATGTTAAATGCAGCTTTGAAAGTAGTGAATCAAAACCCACTAGGTTCCGCTGCAGGATATGGTAGCTCCTTCCCTATCAACAGAACATTCACTACAAAAGAGCTCGGTTTCGATACCTTAAAATACAATTCAGTTGCCGCTCAAATGAGCCGTGGAAAATCGGAGAAAACCTTGGCTTTCGCCATGAGTAGCGTAGCCGCAACACTAGCCAAATTTTCTATGGACGTATGTGTGTACATGAGTCAGAATTTTGATTTCATCGGCCTACCAGCGCATTTAACCACAGGTTCCAGCATTATGCCGCACAAGAAAAATCCTGATGTATTCGAATTAATTCGTGGGAAATGCAATAAAATTCAGGCTTTGCCTTATGAAATCACATTAATCACCAATAATTTACCAAGTGGTTACCACAGAGATTTGCAACTTTTAAAAGAAGGCTTGTTTCCGGCAATTCAGAATTTACAGGCGTGTTTAGATATAGCTATTTTTTCGATCAAGGACATTAAAGTTAAAGACAATATTCTAGCAGATAAAAAATACAATTACCTCTTTACCGTAGATACTTTAAACGAAATGGTAGTGGCAGGAATGCCTTTTAGAGATGCATATAAAGCTGTCGCTGAACAACTAGAAAACGGAACTTATGAAAGCCCGAAAGAAACTAAACACACACACGAAGGAAGTATTAACAACCTGTGTTTAAGTGAAATTAAAGAAAAAATGAACCAGGCCTATTAAAATAACTACGACTAAAATAGATACAACTACTTAAAAATCCATTCCTAACCGAATGGATTTTGTATTTTATTTAATTAGATCATTAGCTATTTAGTACAGAAAATTAACACAATATACATATATTTGGTCATTAGCTACAAAAAAACCATTTATGAACCGTTTTAAAGAACAAAATACACAGGAACTTTTTGATCGAAATCTCCTCACTGAATCCCAATACACGCAAGTCAAAGCCTACCGAAAACTGGAGATTTTTTCTCTACATACGGAACTGAAGCTATTCCTCTATTTGGCTGTATTATCGTTTACAACTGGAATTGGTATTTTAATTTATCAAAATATTGATACCATTGGTCATGTCGCTATTTTATCAATTTTGTTAGCAGTTACAGTAGTTTGCTACTATTTCAGTTTCAAGAATTCAAGCGGTTTTAAAAAAGAAGAAACCAACTTTGAAAATCCTATTTACGATTATCTCATTCTCGCTGCACTCTTGCTTACTTGTGTTTTCATAGGGTACTTGCAATTTCAGTACACGGCCTTTGGCACACATTACGGACTAGCAACTTTAATCCCCACCGCAATTGGACTATTTTGTGCTTACTATTTTGACAATAAAAGTATTTTATCCATCGCCATTACTGGTCTTGCGGCGTACGTTGGCTTATCTGTTAGTCCGCAATCCTTACTTAACAATGATTTTTATGATACAAATACCTTAAGCTACTCCGCTATTGGTTTAGGAGTGGTGCTAATCTTATGGGCAATTTATAGCGTTAAAATTAATTTAAAAAAACATTTCACGTTAGTCTATCTCACCTTTGGACTGCATCTCATCAGCATTTCGTGTATCAATAATTTATTCCAACCGTACTGGTTCGTTTTTGCTCTAATTCTGGCTGGTGCATTATCATATTTTTACAAAGCAAGTTATCAGTTTCAAGCAGTTTCCCTTTTTATATTCTCCTTTATCTACGCCTATATAGGTGCTAATATTTTACTATTTAAAATCATTGAACTAATTCGAATTGATGAGTTCCTAATTCCTTTTTTCTTTCTAGTTCCCTTTTATTTTATTGGTTCTATTATCATTTTTATCAATTTAATAAAGCAATTTAATAAACAAAAAACACAATGATAGTTTACGATAAAATAGCATTACAAAATAGTGAATTGCTTAACGAGGCACAATCACTACAAAAAGCAGGTTTTATAGACCGGGTGCAATACAACACAGTTACTAAAGCGTTAGTAACCCTTAAGACACATGATAATCTTTTGGTCAGGGCACTTTTTTTCATCTTAGGTGTATTTCTGTATTCCTCCATTTGCAGTTTTTTTGCATTGGCAAGTCTAGAAGCTTTAGATACTAATTATGAGTATTTAGTATTTTTCTTTGCAATAGTAGGCTTCGCAGGAGCTGAAATTCTAGCTCGTTCTAAGTTTTATGGTCATGGTTTAGATGATGCTTTTATATTGGGATCACAACTCACTTTAGCAATAGCGGTGGGCATTGCAACAGATGGAAATGAAGTAGTTATTGCTGCGCTACTAACCGCAACTGCCATATCAAGCTACCTACGCTACCTACATTTATCAATGGCACTACTATTTTGTTTGGCACTGACTGCTACTTTAATTTTTGGGATATTTAAATTGGATAAAAGCATTCATCCATTTTTACCATTCATAATGATGGCTTACGCTTTAGCTCTATACTTTAGTAGCAAAACAGCAGTACAAAAATTAGCAATTCCTTTTTATTACAATGGCCTCTTGTTTACAAAGTATATTGCTCAAATTCTCTTCTACTTTTCAGGAAACTATTTGGTAGTGCGCGAACTTTCTATTGAATTACTAGGCCAAGATGTTGCAACTGGAAGCGATATTCCATTTGCTTATCTATTTTATGCTTTTACCTTTATTGTACCAGCGGGATACTTATATTTTGCTTTGCTAAAAAAAGATCGAATCTTACTTTATATTGGTTTACTGAGCCTTTGCTTCTCTGTTTACACCATTCGCTTTTATTACTCAGTTATGCCTATTGAAGTTGCTTTAACCATTGGAGGAGCTGTGTTATTTGCTATAGCGCTATGGGCGATAAAAATATTAAAAGAGAAAGAAACAGGAATCACTTTTCAGGCAGATCGATTTACAGAAACAAATTCTTTTTTGAAAGCTGAGATACTTCTAGCATCACAAATGGGCGGTTTAAAACCCGAAATAATAACCGAATCTCCGATGGAATTTGGAGGAGGAGACTTTAGCGGAGGAGGTTCTCAAGGTAGCTTCTAAAATAAAAAAAGCCCCGAATTCACAAACAGTATAGGTGAATTCGGGGCTTCAGTTTTAATCATTTCTAGATAAAACTAAACTTTAGTTTTCAATGTTCCAGCATCAATATCACTGTGCGAAGCATCATAAATCGCTTTTCCATCTTTTATCAAAATCAATTGCGGTGATTGGTGTTGTACCCCAAAACGGCTCGCAATATCATTTGAAACGTCTCGAAAAGTAATCAAGTCTAAGAAGTAAGGCGTTACCTTTTCTGTAAAATCAAATTCATTTTCAAATTGTTTCAAAGCCATACGGCTAATACTACAGCGTGTACTGTGTTTAAAAATAGCCACTGGCTTTTCATTTGAAGCTGCTACAATCTCATCTAACTGAGAAATATGATTCAATGGTTCCCAATCCATTTTAATATTGGATTCGTTTTGGTTCTCTGAACTCCCAAAAATATTTTTTAAAAAACTCATAATTTGTCGGTATTTCAGTCATTTTGACTGTGTTATATGATAAAAATCATTTATTTTAAGCCATTTTGTCTGTAATTTCGCTATGGAATATAAATTGATGATTCGTACACAAAGATAAAACAAATTACTAATACATGTAACTTCTGATTATTTTGAAATTAAAAAACCAGTAGCTTACACAAAAAATATACAATTATGAACATCAATAAATTTACCATTAAATCGCAGGAAGTCATTCAGCGCTCCCAGCAAATGGCTCAAGAATACGGGCAGCAGCAAATAGAAAACGAACATCTATTCAAATCGATTTTTGAAGTTGACGAAAACGTGGCGCCTTTTATTTTGAAAAAATTGAATGTCAACGTGCCCTTGTTTATCCAAATTTTGAATAGCGAAATACAGAGTTTTCCAAAAGTATCCGGAGGTGAAATTCTGCTTTCGAGAACAGCAAACAGCACATTAAACGATGCAGAAACCATCGCTAAAAAGAGGAACGATGAATTTGTTTCGATCGAGCATTTAATCTTAGCTATCTTCGCATCAAAGAGTAAGGTTTCTCAAATCTTAAAAGACCAAGGCGTAACCGAAAAAGGATTAAAAGCAGCCATCGACGAACTACGAAAAGGCGAACGAGTAACCTCAGCATCAGTCGAAGAAACATATAATTCATTAAACAAGTACGCTAAAAACCTCAACGAATTAGCCAAAGCGGGAAAATTAGATCCTGTGATTGGCCGTGACGAAGAAATTCGTCGTGTGTTGCAAATCCTGACTCGTCGAACTAAAAATAACCCAATGCTTGTGGGTGAACCTGGTGTGGGTAAAACAGCCATTGCCGAAGGTTTAGCACACCGTATTGTTGATGGCGATGTACCTGAAAATTTGAAAGACAAAATTGTTTTCTCTCTCGACATGGGAGCACTTATCGCAGGAGCTAAATACAAAGGAGAATTTGAAGAACGACTAAAAGCAGTAGTAAAAGAAGTAACCGCTGCCGAAGGCGATATCGTACTTTTTATTGACGAAATCCACACCCTTGTAGGTGCTGGTGGTGGTGAAGGCGCTATGGATGCGGCAAATATTTTAAAACCCGCTTTAGCTCGTGGTGAACTTCGTGCTATTGGAGCAACGACTTTGGATGAATACCAAAAATATTTTGAAAAAGACAAAGCACTAGAGCGTCGATTCCAAAAAATTATTATCGAAGAGCCAGATACCGAAAGTGCGATTTCTATTCTGCGTGGGATTAAAGAAAAATACGAAACACACCATAAAGTTCAAATAAAAGACGAAGCAATTATCGCAGCTGTCGAACTTTCGCAACGCTATATCACCAACCGTTTTCTTCCAGACAAAGCGATCGATTTAATGGACGAAGCGGCTTCTAAAATCCGAATGGAAATTAATTCTAAACCCGAAGAATTAGATGTTTTAGACCGAAAGGTGATGCAACTCGAAATCGAAATTGAAGCTATCAAGCGCGAAAAAGATGAGAGCAAACTCAAAGTCTTGGGTATGGAGTTGGCTAATCTAAAAGAAGAGCGCAATATTATTTATAGCAAATGGAAATCGGAAAAAGATGTGGTCGATAATGTGCAAGCAATTAAAACCGAAATTGAAGATTATAAATACGAAGCAGAGCGTGCAGAGCGTGATGGCGATTATGGAAAAGTAGCCGAAATTCGTTACGGAAAAATCAAAGAAGCCCAAGAGCGCTTGGACGTTTTACATAAAGAACTGTTAGAAAATCAATCTGGCGGAAGCTCACTGATTAAAGAAGAAGTAACTCGCGAGGACATTGCCGAAGTAGTAGCTAAATGGACCGGGATTCCAGTAATGAAAATGCTACAAGGCGAGCGCGAAAAATTACTTCATCTAGAGGAAGAACTGCACCGTCGCGTAGTTGGTCAAGAGGAAGCAATTGAGGCCGTGAGTGATGCCGTGCGTCGTTCTCGTGCAGGATTGCAAGACATGCGCAAACCCGTGGGAACCTTCCTTTTTCTAGGAACTACCGGTGTGGGAAAAACCGAATTGGCCAAAGCCCTAGCCGAATACCTTTTTGACGACGAAAACGCCATGACGCGCATCGATATGAGTGAGTACCAAGAGCGCCACAGTGTGAGTCGTTTAGTAGGTGCACCTCCAGGATACGTAGGTTATGACGAAGGTGGACAGTTGACTGAAGCTGTACGTAGAAAACCCTATTCGGTGATTTTGCTTGATGAAATCGAAAAAGCACATCCAGATACTTTTAATATTTTATTGCAAGTACTAGACGAAGGACGATTAACAGATAACAAAGGGCGTCTTGCTGATTTTAAGAACAGTATAATCATCATGACCTCTAATATGGGAAGTCAGATCATTCAGGATAAATTTGATAATTTAAGCGGAAGCGTTGAAGCCGCAACCGAAGCTGCCAAAGTAGAAGTTTTAGGTTTATTAAAACAAACGGTTCGCCCAGAATTCATCAATCGTATTGACGAAATTGTGATGTTCACCCCATTAACAAGCGAAAACATCGCAAAAATCGTAGGCCTCCAACTCAAATCGGTTACTAAAATGTTAGCACTTCAAGGCATCACCATGGATGCTACGCCGCAAGCAGTAGCTTATTTAGCCAAAAAAGGGTATGACCCACAATTTGGAGCCCGTCCTGTAAAACGTGTTGTTCAGCGAGAAGTACTGAATAAGTTATCGAAGGAAATTCTATCGGGTGCTATCACTACAGACAGTATCATTTTGCTAGATGCTTTTGATGATGAACTGGTTTTTAGAAACCAATCAGAACTCATCCCAGAATAATTTTTATATTGTAGTAAGAAAACACCAGTCGAGAGGCTGGTGTTTTTTTTTGGGGAGAAGACGATTGGTTTTCAATTAACGTTTCCTCCTGCTCTCTGCTGTATCTCTCCGTTTCACTGCGAGGATGCCGCGACGATCAGGGCTATTAACGCAAGCCCATTTCACAAAGTCATTGCTAGGAACGAAGCAATCCTACTACAACAAATTCATAATACTAAGCCTAACTACAAATAGAGATTCTTCCTTCGTCAGAACGACAATTTTAGTATAAACAAAACCACACCACAAAGTCATTGCGAGGAACGAAGCAATCCTACTAAAACAATTCCGTAATACGAAGCCTCACTACCAATAGGGATTCTTCCTTCGTCAGAATGACAATTATGCATAAACAAAAACACACCACAAAGTCATTGCGAGGAACGAAGCAATCCTACTAAGACACTGCCATAATACAGAGCCTAACTTCAAACAGAGATTCTTCCTTCGTCAGAATGACAAATTTGCATAAACAAAACCACACCACTAAGTCATTGCGAGGAACGAAGCAATCCTACTAAAACAAATCCATAATTTGAAGCCTAACTACATGCAGAGATTCTTCCTTCGTCAGAAGGACAATTATGTTTAAACAAAACCACACTGCAAAGTCATTGCGAGGAACGAAGCAATCCTACTAAATCAAATCCATAATTTGAAGCCTAACTACCTGCAGAGATTCTTCCTTCGTCAGAATGAAAATTTAGCATAAACCAAACCACAGAGTCATTGCGAGGAACGAAGCAATCCTCCTAAAACAATTCCGTAATCTATACACCAAAAACTTCTCTCCCTTAAACAATTACCTACGCAATTAAAGCTCCCAAACAAGAATTTGGAATAGCAAAGGCATCGACTAAAGCAACAGCATCCGGACGTATATCCCAACACAATTGATTAACCATTTTACGAATGGCTTTGGTCTTTACTGCTTCCATATAACCATCTTCTAAATACCATCCTTTATGCTTTTCTAACTGGGAAAGGGCATACAATTGACACAACTGATTCAAAATTGCTTTAGCGTTTTTATCTTCAACTGTACTAATAGCTATTTGAAATTGCTCTAATACCACTCGGTCTAAATGTACTACCGCCAAATCGATCATTTGGTGTTGCACCACATTAAAGGCATCGTACCCATCCATACCACTATCAATTAATTTTTTTATGCGTCGCGCCGCTGATGCTACGATGGTTTGCTCTCGGTGCTGAAACGCTTGTAAATGAAAGGCGCCATCTAATAAATGAACTTCATCTGTGTTCCGAATCGCAATAGGATTTTTTTCTGAAATGGCATTCTTGGCATTTTCAAACACATAATTAATTACGGCTAAAGAGCC
>NZ_JAQWTM010000227.1 GCF_029242675.1 Flavobacterium sp. | reverse complement strand
CTTGTACTGCTTTTTCACAATCAGCTGGATTACGAATATCACCTTCGATTAAGAGAAAATTAGGATGATCAATAAAGTCCTTTAAGTTATGACGATGCCCAGTTGCAAAATTATCTAAACAAACTACTTTGTTCCCTTTGGATAAAAAGTACTCACATAAGTTAGACCCAATAAATCCGGCACCTCCAGTGATCAAAATCGTATTTATTGTATTCTTCTCCATTTTCTTTTATTTATAATTTAAGCGTTCTTCCACCTTTTAATCAGCTCTTTTTTCAGTTTTTGATACAGTGATTTTGGCTTCTCATCTTCGTGGTATCCATTAGAATACGGACCATAACCGTATCCATACCCGTATCCATATCCCGAACCATATTTTGCTTTATTTTCAAAACCATTAAATATAATACTTGTATTGGCAATTTCTCCACGCTTAACTCTGTTGTTAAGCATTGTAATCATTTCCTTTTTAGAAAAGTTTTGCCTAACGATGTAAAGTGTAACATCAGCATATTGCGATAACTCCAAGGCATCAGAAACCAAACCAACAGGAGGCGTGTCTAAGATAATATAATCGTATTCTTTCTTTAACTGCTCCATTAACTCGCCCATTGCCTCAGTTAATATTAACTCTGAAGGATTGGGCGGCACTGGTCCCGAGAGTATCACATCTAGATACGGAATTTCAGTTGTATTAACGATATCTTTTAGCTCTTTTTGACCAATGAGGTAGTTTACAATCCCTATTTCATTTGTAAGATTAAATTCAGCAGATAATTTAGGCTTGCGCAAATCTAAACCTACAACCACCGTTTTTTTTCCGCTTAAGGCAAAAACTGTAGCGATGTTTAGAGAACAAAATGTTTTTCCCTCTCCACTAACAGAAGAGGTAATCATTAGCGTTTTTCCACCTTCAACCTTCTGTTTTTTATACAAAAACTGCAAAGAAGATCGAATAGCTCTAAATGACTCCGATAATGCTGATTTAGGTTTGTCAAAAACTGCTAATTCAGAGACTTCTTTATTTAGTCCCACAACCCCAATTAGCGGTATTGATGTTAGCTTAGAAATATCGTCCGTATTTTGAATGGCATTATTAATAAAGAAAATTGTAAAAACAAATATTAACGGAATCAAAATACCTAGGAACAACGCCAAAATATAATTTACTGATGTTTTAGGTCCAACTAAACCACCTCCAACATCCTTCGCTGGATCAATAAAATGAATATCAGATAAATTGGCCGCTTTAACAATATCTGCTTCACTCCTTTTTTGCAAAAATGTATTATAAATATTATCACTTAAATCATACTTTCTTTTGATCTTGATCAATTCTTGCTGATCTTCAGGTAATTTTCTAATTGCTCCTTCCGCCTGATTAATTTTACTCGCAATTATTCCCAAGTCAAACTGTAACGACGTCTTTGCAGAGGCTATATTCTCTAACAGAACACTCTTTATAGCTTCCATTTGATTATCAAAATCTTTGAATATTTTTTCGCTTTTTACTGCATAAGCCATTTCTGACCTTTGAGTAGATAGCGCAATCAATCTCGAAACGTTACCTACGATATTAGGATCATCGATTCCCGCTACTGATGGTGCAGGCAACCTTGAATAATCTACACTGTTTTTTAAATAGGCTTTTAATGAATTACAATACGCTATTTTTCGGGCTATTTCATCTTTTTGAACATCGTAATCAGAAATTTTCTCCGAGTATTTAGCGCCTCCATCCTCAACATCAATCATGTTTCTATCCTTTCGGAACGACTTTAACTCATCACCTGTTTCTCTTAGTTGGGATTCCATGGCGACTAATGTACTGTCAATAAAACTGATTGTATTGGTTGCAAATTGATTTTTGCTGTCCAATTGTCTTTTGATCAACATTTTAACAGTGGCATTTAAATACTCTACCATTCTTGCTTTATTGGTGCCCTGCATCCCCAAGGTAATTATGGACGCACCTCGATCATCTGAACTCACATTGATTCCCTTGTACTGACCTACAGTTCCGTTAAAATCATTAAAGCGAACAAAATATTCGTTGCCTTTATAAATTCCAGGATTATCTTTGATTTCCAACTTCCAATTTAAAAAAGGAAGTGAAACCTGTTGACCTACCTTGTATCTTTTCACAAAATCCCCAGACGCTACAGCTGTGCTTCCGTATGAATTATCTGCGTAGGTAATGGTTGTAGCTGAGTTTCCTGCAAATGGTATTTTTAATTCATATTCAGAATCACTTATAAAAGTAATACTGATCAAGCTACCCGCAAGTTGTCCTTTAGTTTTATCTATATTAACATAAAAAGGCACAGCACCATATGCGTCAACTAAATTGTACTTTCCTTGCGATAAATAGTCAATGTAGTATTGCAATTTGTCCACTACTAATTCATTGTGAGATCGAGATTGAAGCGTTGTTGATATGGTTTGAACTTGATCCGAAGTGCCTCCCCAGTTGAAGGTTAAACTGGTGTTAGAGGTAAACAATGGGTTACTTTCTTCTTTAACAGAAATAAGCGTCTCCATCGCATATATTTTTTCTTTACGAATATTAACTTGATAAGCAATTGTGTAAGTGATTAGCAAACTCACCAAAAACCATTTCCAGTAACTCCCGATCTTGATTAAAAAACCTTTAAAGTCAAAACTTACTTGGTTTTCAAAAATTGAAAAATCTTTTATGTCCAACATGTTCTGAAAAGGTTTTTAATTTTTAAATAATAAAAAATAAGTAGTAGTTGCCAAAGATAGTAATGAAACCAAGGTACCTATAGATTCGATACCTGTTTTTCCTGTACCCCAAGTTTTCTGTTTTAGTGGTTTGATATATATGTAATCATTGGGTTGCAAGTAAAAATAAGGTGACTTCATAACATTAATATCCGTTAAATCGATATTATGCATTTCAGTACCCGTAGGAGTTTTACGGATAATGGTAACCGCTTTTCTATCACCAGTAATCGAAATATCACCTGAATTAGCAATAGCCTCTAAAATATTGACATGTTCCTGAAACAAAACTTTAGTCCCTGTCCCCCCAATTTCACCGTTAATAGTATACTTGAAACCAGCTAGTTTTGCGATTACAAATAAGTTAGCTTCTTTCTTGAAATAACTTTCTAACAATTGTTTTTCGATATTAAGTCGAACTTCATCAAGCGTATAGCCTATTACATTTATCTCTCCTAAAATTGGAAATCTAATATTTCCATGGTCATCTACCGTAAAACCATCAAAGTACAGTCCTGCCTCTGATTTGCTAGATTCTCCTCCATTAGTAGTATTAAAAATCTCAACTAATTTAGGGTCACTTGCTTTAATTGTAATACTTAAAACATCATTAGTTTGCAGTCGGTATGGCTTGTTTACTACCTGCGAAATCGTTGTTTGGGCTGCTGAATTATCTTTATCTTGAAGATAGATCAAATCCCGAGTTGATATACAGGAAGTCAATAAAACACTATACGTAAGCAATATATAGAATAACCTTTTACTCATTTTTTTAATTTAGACAACAAATATAGCTTTTCATTTACTATATAAAAAGTTTAGTTTTTCATTTACCATTCATTAATAACTTTTTAATGATTTCTCAAAAGGAACTCGCTGCAATATACTTCGTCCCAATGTTACTTCATCAGCATATTCCAACTCATCACCAACAGCGATTCCTCTTGCTATAGTTGAAACGATTATGTTCGTCTCTGCTATTTGTCTGTAAATAAAAAAGTTAGTTGTATCTCCTTCCATTGTTGAGCTCAAAGCAAAAATAATCTCAGATATAGCGCCTTGGTTTACTTTACTTACCAAACTAGCAATCTTTAATTGACTCGGACCCACGCCATCGATAGGAGAAATCTTCCCCCCTAAAACATGATAAACACCTCGAAATTGTCCCGTGTTTTCGATAGCCATTACATCACGAATATCTTCAACGACACAAACGAGTTGATGGTTTCTATTTATATTTGCACAAATCTCACAAGTATCCGTATCCGAGATATTATGACAACTGATACAATATTTAATGTCGTTGCGCATATCCAGCAAGGATTGGGTTAAAAAACCAATTTGTTCCTTAGGCTGTTTTAATAAATGTAGTGCCAAGCGTAAGGCCGTCCTTTTGCCAATTCCGGGTAATTGGGCAATTTCGGCTACTGCTTTTTCCAATAATTTCGAAGAGAATTCCATAATTGCAAATGTACTACTTTGATTAATTACCGTTATCGTTGATTTCTAAATTCGCGTGCGGCACAGCACTGCTTTTACTAAAATACTGTTTTCAGCTACTGAGCGCTCTGTACGCAAAGACATCTTAAACTAAGTCTATTTTAAGCTTTGCTGCACTTTTACTACCGTCCAGATTTAGTATTGGTTTGTGCTCAACAAAACTAAAGTACAAGCTACTTCTGATTTAATATCATTCAACTCAAGCAATTGATAAAATTCAGGATTCTCCGTGCCAGGGTTAAAAATAACACGCTTAGGTTTAGCTTCAATAATGTAATTGTAATAATCACGCTGACGTACTGGGTTTAAGTATAGACTTATCGTATCTATGTTTTTTAGGGGAATAGCCTTAGTTTGAATTTTAACGCCAGCAACTTCTCCCGAATTTTGCCCAATTGCAAGAACGGAATGTCCTTTTTCAACAAGCATATTCACTGCTTTAAAGGCATATCTATCTGATTTCGTACTAGCTCCTAACACTAAAGTTTTCTTATTTCTCATTTTAACTCTTATTTTTCACAAAAGTACTAAATTAGTGTAGTCCCATTTCAATTTAAATTAATATCTTTCGATTTGGTTTTAGTACTTAGAGAACAAGCGGTTGCCACAAGTTAACTATTTCTTAATCGAAAAAAAGCCTTTCTCCTAGATACAAACTTTTAATTTCGTCAAAAAAAAACATGGAACTTTTTATTTACTTATTCGCTGCATTATTTTCTGTTTTAAACCCCATTGGAACGGTCCCTATCTTTGTGGGTCTCACCATGGATGATGATGCGAAAGAGCGTTCCAGAATTTCCTTGTGGACTGCAATCAACGTATTTATAATTTTAATAATCTCATTCTTCTTAGGAGAATATGTTTTAACTTTTTTTGGAATTAAAAGTTTGTATCT
>NZ_JAQWTM010000198.1 GCF_029242675.1 Flavobacterium sp. | reverse complement strand
GATATTACTAAAAATGCTCAATTTGATGAATTTGACTTTAGTTATGAAAAATGCACAGGAATAAGAAGTTATGTAGCCGTTCCAAAATTAAAATTAGATAAAGTTGCAGCAGCCGCAGCTTTAATTAACCAAGCTAAAAAGCCTTTAATTGTTTTTGGGCAAGGAATTATACTTGGACAAGCTGAGGCATTATTCAAAGAATTTGTAGAGAAGTCAGGTATACCAGCAGCATGGACCATTTTAGGTCTTTCTGCTTTACCAACGAATCACGATTTAAATGTAGGAATGTTGGGTATGCATGGAAACTATGGGCCAAATGTTTTAACAAACGAATGCGATGTTTTAATTGCACTAGGAATGCGTTTTGATGACCGCGTTACTGGAAATTTAGCAACTTACGCTAAACAAGCCAAAGTGATCCATTTTGAGATTGATCCAGCCGAAGTAGACAAAAATGTAAAAACTGACGTAGCTGTAATTGGAGATGTAAAAGAAGCACTTACCGCGTTGTTGCCATTAATTGAGAAAAAATCACATGTCGAATGGCACAATGAATTTAAAGAAAAATACAAAATCGAACTAGAAACTGTTATTAATGAAGAATTAAAACCAACTAATAACAAAGGAATTTCAATGGGAGAAACTATTGAAATGATAAATAAACATTCAAAAGGGGAAGCTATTTTAGTTTCAGACGTTGGCCAGCACCAAATGTTTACGTGTAGATACGCTAAATTCAATACAACCAAAAGTAATGTAACTTCAGGAGGTTTGGGTACCATGGGATTTGCACTTCCCGCAGCAATAGGTGCTAAAATGGGAAGACCAGATCGCGAAGTGGTAGCAATTATTGGTGATGGAGGTTTCCAAATGACCATTCAAGAATTAGGAACTATTTTTCAAACAAAAGTACCCGTAAAAATTGTAGTCCTTAACAATGAATTCTTAGGTATGGTAAGACAATGGCAAGAATTATTTTTTGACCATAGATATGCTTCAACAGAAATGATTAATCCCAATTTTGTTGCAATTGCAGAAGGATATTATATCAAAGCCAAAAAAGTAACCAAACGAGAGGATTTAGATGGAGCAGTAGCCGAAATGTTAGCTTCAAAAGAGTCGTACTTTTTAGAGGTAATGGTAGAAAAAGAGAATAATGTATTCCCTATGATACCTACGGGAGCCTCAGTTTCAGACATTCGTTTGTCATAAAATAGTTTAAAGTTTAGGGTTTGAAGTTAGTACCAATTGATGAAAGGTACTCCACTTTAAATTTTAAACATAAGACTTTAAACCTAAAAAATAAAATGGAAAATCAAACATTCACCATTTCTGTTTATTCAGAAAATAACGTGGGATTACTAAATAGAATTTCAGGAATATTCTTGAAGCGTCACATTAATATACTAAGCTTAAATGTTTCTGAATCAGAGATTGAAAACGTTTCTCGATTTATTATTGTAGTCAATACAACTGAAAAATGGGTACAAAATATTGTTGGTCAAATAGAAAAGCAAGTAGAAGTAATAAAAGCTTTTTATCATGTAGATGATGAGACTATATTTCTAGAAAATGCTTTATTTAAAATTGAATCAAGTCTTTTATTTGATGAAAAACAAATTCAAAATATCATCAAAGAAAGTAATTCGGAAATAGTTACCGTAGCACGAGATTTTTTCGTGATTTCTAAATCAGGCCGACGATCAGAGATATCGGAACTGTATGATAAATTGAAGCCTTTCGGAATTATGCAATTTGTACGATCAGGAAGAATATCAGTTTCAAAAGAAAAAATGGAAATTTCAACATTATTAGAAGAACTAAAACAAAAATAAAAAAAGCAATGGCAAATTATTTCAATACATTACCACTACGATTACAACTAGAACAATTAGGTGTTTGCGAATTCATGGACCAATCTGAATTTGCAGATGGCATCGCCGCTTTAAAAGGAAAAAAAGTAGTGATTGTAGGTTGTGGAGCGCAAGGGTTAAACCAAGGATTAAACATGAGAGATTCTGGTTTAGACATCTCTTATACCTTAAGGCAAGAGGCAATAGACCAAAAAAGAGCGTCTTTTATGAATGCCGCAGATAATGGTTTTAAAGTAGGAACGTATGAGGAGTTGATTCCTACGGCCGACCTAGTTTGTAATCTTACTCCCGATAAGCAGCACACCGCAGTAGTAACTGCTATCATGCCTTTAATGAAAAAAGGTGCTACTTTATCGTACTCACATGGTTTTAATATTGTGGAAGAGGGTATGCAAATTCGCAAGGATATCACAGTAATTATGTGTGCTCCAAAATGTCCAGGTTCAGAAGTTCGTGAGGAATATATAAGAGGTTTTGGCGTACCTACGCTGATTGCCGTTCATCCTGAAAATGATCCTAATGGCTTTGGTTTAGCTCAGGCAAAAGCGTATGCTGTTGCAACAGGAGGACACAAAGCAGGTGTATTAAGATCTTCGTTTGTTGCGGAAGTGAAGTCGGATTTAATGGGGGAACAAACCATACTATGCGGATTATTACAAACAGGATCAATTCTTTGCTTTGATAAAATGGTCGCAGAAGGTATTGATGCGGGTTATGCTTCTAAGTTGATTCAATACGGTTGGGAAACCATTACCGAAGGATTAAAATACGGTGGAATTACCAATATGATGGACCGTTTATCCAACCCAGCTAAAATTGCAGCCTTTAAAGTTGCAGATGAATTAAAAGATATCATGCGTCCTTTATTTCAAAAACACATGGATGACATCATTTCGGGTCACTTTTCAAAAACAATGATGGAGGACTGGAACAATGATGACAAAAATCTATTAACCTGGAGAGCAGCGACTGGAGATACAAACTTTGAAAAAACAGCTGCAGGAGATTTCGAAATTTCAGAGCAAGAATATTATGACAATGGTGTTCTAATGGTTGCTATGGTAAAAGCGGGAGTAGAATTGGCTTTTGAAGCCATGACGCAATCCGGTATTATTGAGGAGTCAGCTTATTACGAGTCGCTACACGAAACGCCACTTATTGCAAATACCATTGCTAGAAAAAAATTGTTCGAAATGAACCGTGTTATCTCTGATACTGCTGAATATGGCTGTTATTTATTTGATCATGCTTGTAAACCGTTGATAGCTGATTATGTAAAAAACGCGCCAAGCAATTTAATAGGTCGTCCTTTTAATAACGGAGAAAACGGGGTAGATAATAAAGAATTAATTGAGGTTAATAGCATCATCAGAAATCATCCAGTTGAAGAAGTAGGAGCATGGCTAAGAGAATCTATGACCGCAATGAAAAAAATAGTTTAAAAAATAAATTAGATAGGAATTACCATAAGGGAGCGCGTTTTAAAGGTTTATAATACTATCAAAAGTTGCTTGTTATTTTTGAATTAGTTTCAATAAAAGACTTTAAAATGATAATTATGATGCGTTTTACTATCACTTAACTAGCTTAAAGCGATTTGGTTAAGTGAGGTAATTCCTTATTTTTAGTACTATTTCTATTTTAAACAGCCACAAGAATAATCCCTTTTATTGTACCCAAAATTGCAGTCCTATCTTTTTTAAATAACTCTGTTTTTTTGAAAGCTCTTTGTACTCCAAATTTTAATCTGTTTGTACTAAAACGGTTGTAAATTGTAGTATTCTAAAAAATTCAGACCTTACTTTTGATAAAATGTATTTTTTTGTTCAAATTAATGATTTTAATTGTTTTTACTTTCAAGCCTTATTTAATACATTTATAAAAAAATAAATAAGCATGAGTTATTATAAAATCGAAAATTTAGAACAATACTTTAAACATTATAATAAATCAGTTCGTGAACCAAGAAAATTTTGGGGAAAAATTGCTGAAGAAAATTTTACTTGGTACCAACAATGGGACAAAGTTGTTGAATTCAACATGGCCGAAGGTGACATCCAATGGTTTACTGAAGCAAAACTTAATATTACAAAAAACTGTATTGACAGACATCTAAATAAAAGAGGAGATAAAACAGCAATTATTTTTGAACCTAACAATCCTAATGAAGAGGCGTTGCATATCACTTATACTGATTTGCACCAACGCGTTTGCAAAATGGCTAACGTTTTAAAAGAACAAGGAATTTCCAAGGGAGATCGTGTTTGTATTTATTTACCCATGATTCCGGAACTTGCAGTTGCAACCTTAGCTTGTGCTAGGATAGGAGCAATTCATTCAGTGGTATTTGCAGGATTCTCAGCTACAGCGGTAGCAACGAGAATAAATGATAGCGATTGTAA
>NZ_JAQWTM010000192.1 GCF_029242675.1 Flavobacterium sp. | reverse complement strand
AAAAAATTGACGAAATACTTTGTACAAATTTTAGAGATAAAAAAATCAGAAAGATTAAGCAATTTTATCCAACAATATAAAAAACACTACTGCTAACAGCGGTAGCCGTTGCACAACGGCTACAAAAAATGAGTTCCCACAGCAATCATAAGAAAACAACCTTTTTTAAAGCGATTTAAAGAAGGTTATTTTTTTTGGTTTTATAATTATTTATAAAAATAAGACAGTCTAAAGACCTTGTTATGGGTGCATATAAATAGGTTTTACATGAGGTTACTGCTTTGCTTACTTTTAGTTGTATTCTTTGGAGTTCAAGTGCTGGTTTTTTGACAACAAAGCGCAAGTATTTCTTCAAATTATAGGGCAATGATGTCATTAAAAGGTGCTTGTTGGTATTTTGAGCTATCTGAAATTTAGTGGAATTAGCGTTTTTTAATCACAATTACATTAAGCCGAAAATTGAGCGTTTATGAACTTCCAGCCATCTCAAAGTGGCATAACGAACAGGGTTCTCTTGAGAAATTGAGTCTTCTAAACTCGAAAAACGCATTTGATTGCGTGCTATTCCTATGATGTGTTGCATCTTTAAATATACAACTTTTCTGCCTTTTATCTTAAAAAGATGTAGTATATTTGAAGGAAATAAACGGAAGTTTTTTCACAGGCTGACGTTAGCAGACATTTTAGAAAAACCGAACAATGACAAGAATTACGACACTATTTTTAATTTTATTTATTGCATTTATTACAAACGGACAATCTATTGATGAATCGTTTTCCAAAGATAAAATGAAAAAAGATTTTGAAGTTTTTAAAAGCATATCAACCAAAGCTAATTCTGGAGTTAAAAAATACCGCACAGAAAAACAAATTGATAGCATTTATGGTTGGGCAAATCAGCAAATTGAAAAAATTACATCTTATCGAGAATTTTATAATTTAATATTTACAATTTCTGACTTTGAAGGAAGTTGTCATAACGAAATTTCATTATCCAAAAAACGTGCTGAAAATTTAAAAAATGAGACTTTCGGATATTTTCCATTTCCAATCAAATGGATTGAAGGTAAATGGCTTATAAATATCAATGATAAAGAAATTCCTTTAGGAGCAGAAATTGTAACCATAAATGATGTCCCGATTGTTAAAATAGTTCCAAAACTTTATAAATATTATTCAACCGATGGTTTTAATCTAACTGGAAAAAGAATTGGTTTAATGACCAGTTTTTCAAAATATTATCGACTTAATTTTGGTTTAACAAAAATATTCACAGTCAGTTATTTAGATCCAAATTCAAAACAATTAAAAACTAAAAATATCCAAAGCGTTGGTAACAAAGCATATTACGAAAATTTTCGAAAAATGCACTCGATGTCTATTGACCAGTACTATTATGCAGATTTAAAAGAAAATCAAAAATATAATTATAAACAACTAAATCAATCAACTGGGATTTTAACAATAAACACTTTTGACATTGGTGATGAAAAGACAAGTGAACATAAAAAATACAAGCATTTTTTAGATAGTGTTTTCATGAGTATTAAAAAGAACAAAACATTAAACTTAATAGTAGATGTACGTAATAATGGCGGTGGAAATGACCCTAATGATTTATTAACTTATTCGTATTTGACAAATAGAATTTTTAAAGAAAATCAACAAGCGTGGGTTAGTTTCAGAAAAATTCCCTTAATAAAATATTATAATATTGGAATACCAAAATTTCTTAGAACTTTAGTAGTTGGGAAATATAATAAAGAATTTCAAACAATTTTTCCAAAAGAACAAAATGGCAAATTTTATCAGGATGAAAATTCAGATGACCATAAAATTAGAACGCCAAATCAAAATGCATTTAATGGAAATATTTATTTGCTAATAAGTCCAAAGGTTGCATCAGCAGGAAGTTTGTTTGCAGCAATGGTTTCAGGAAATGAAAATACGAAAACTATTGGAGAAGAAACTTTAGGAGGCTATTATGGACACAACGGACATTCATCATTGAGTTATAAATTACCAAAATCAAAAATTGAAATAACAACAAATGG
>NZ_JAQWTM010000177.1 GCF_029242675.1 Flavobacterium sp. | reverse complement strand
TTACAATTGTTATTCTCTGAGAATAATTCTTTTGGAGTAAATTGTTGGTCTTCGTATCCGATAAAAGAGACTATAATAGTAGCATTTAAAGGGATATTATCGATGGTAAAAGTTCCAGTACCATTTGCAACAGCACCTCTTGAGCTTCCTACTAACCTTATACTTGCGCCTGGCAGCGTGGTTTTGGTAGTTTCACTATAAACTGTGCCACAGACTCTAACGGTCTTGTTTAAAAGTGAAACAGTCACGTAACGGTCATCAATTGCTTTGAAGTTTAATAGTACTTTAGCATTTAAATAGGTAATTACCTCTTTAAAAGTTAAAGAGGCATTAGGTGCTTCGATACGTATGTTTTTTACATCTTCAACTGCATAGGAAAACTTTACATTATAGCGTTGTTCCGTATTTTGTATAATTGTAGTAAGTGGTATTACGGCAGTGGATTGTTGACTGTAACTATTGAAACGGATCAACAACAGCAACAGTACGATCCATTTATTTTGTAGCATAATTGTAAAATATAATAGTCTTGTCCTCTATACGGTAACTCAATTGTAGCGGAATTGTTACTGCTTCCAGAGCAACTTGTTGATTATCATTTGCGAATGTTCCCGTAAATAATTTAGTGGTGTCAACGCCTTTTGTCACGATTTTTATTTTGTACTGACGCTCCAATTCGGCAATGACTTGAGCTAATGGAATGCGATCGAATGTAGATTCCTTTTGCAACCAAGAAGGTCCTTGTACTACAAAATCTTCTACGGCTTCTATCGTATTGTTAACCACTCTAAAGGTTTTTCCGGGTGGTAATTGTACCGTTTTATTGTTGTAGGTAACACTAACAAGCCCTTCATAACACTTTACTTCGTAATAGTTGTCACGTTGCTTTACATTAAAGTGTGTACCTAGTACTTGAACAATTCCATTTTGAGTATTTACACTAAACTTCTGTCCTTTTTCAACCTGAAAATACGCTTCCCCTTCTAAAGTCAAACTTCTGTCCTCTTTCCAATTGTTTTTATCAAAAGTTATTTTCGAGCTTGCATTCAAAGTAACTTCCGATTCATCGGGTAGTTGAAAAGATTCCGTTTGTGCGATCGCTGTTTCAAAAGTAATTGTACTATTAAAAAACAAAAAGTAAGAGGACGTAAACACTACGGCAATAGCTGCAGCTACTTTAAAGAAGGCCTTGTAATTCAAAGGAATCACCTTACTTTCTTTTTTCTCCATCTTACGCTGCTTGAATTGCGCTAGTACTGCTTCAGCGTCTATAGTAGGTGCTTGAAGCTGTGCTGAATAATGCATGATTTTTTCCAATATAATATCATCTTCAGACTGTTTTAAGTCTTGGATTTCTTTATCGGATAACTCACCGTTAATCCATTCTAATATTTTTTTTTCGTCTTTCATCTTTAAGAGATTACATAAATAAGACAACTTAAACTAAAATTACCCTACTTGCTATCAGTAATTTATATATTTTCTATTTGTGTTTTTAAAATTTTTAAAGCAGCTGACATTCTTTTTTCGACTGCTTTTTGAGATATATCGAGTAGCTCCGCTATTTCTCGGTATTTTTTACCATCAATTCTATTCATTAAAAAAACTTCTCTTTGTGCTTCGCTTAATGATGCAATTGCGTTTTGAAGTTTTATTTTGAATTCTTCTTCTTCTAATAAGTACTCTGGACTTTGATTGGTGCGATCTAGGTTCGGACTTTCTTTGGCATAAGCCAAAACCACTTTTTGGTGCTTTATGGTATTTAGAAATAAATTATTGACGGTGGTAAATAAATAGGTTTTTACTTTAGCAAACTCAATTTGCGAACAGTGTTCCCATATTTTTGCAAACGCATCTTGAACAAGATCTAGGGCAACATCTCTATCTCCACACTTATAGTAGGCAAAGTTCGTTGCCGCTTGGACATTCGATAAATAAGCCTTGTTAAAGGAAACTTCTTCGCAAAGGGTTTCGTTTTCATTATTCATAGGGTAACGGATGTTTTTTGTTTGTAAATGTAAAATATTTTTTTGAGAAGTGTACAGGATAGTACTTGCTCCTCATTTTTAAAATAGTAAGGCTACACTATATTGACTTCAAATTACTTTTATACGGTAATGATTAAAAGGAAGGTCCACATATAATATTAGTACGGCTCTATTATATAACAACAATTAACTTGATTTCTTATATTTTTGTACTTACCAAAATAAAAATAAAAATTTTTTTTAAAATGTGGGTAGGGTAAAAATAAGATCAGTTGTCTTACTAACAGAACGGCGATACAATAGCCATTAAAAAAAATAAAAACATAAAATTTAAAAAAAATGAAAACATTAAAAACTATCACAGGAATCGCACTAGTTGCATTATTAGGATTTACTTCTTGCCAAAGTGAAGTAAACGAAGTTGACGGACAAAACCCAAACACTAACGCTGCAAATTCTACAGCTACAACTAATTTTAAGCGTACTGCAATGTTTGATGGTTCGGCAGATGATATGTTAGATGGTACTTCTTGTTCTTCAATTGTGCTGCCAGCAGTAGCTACTGTAAATGGAATTAGAGTTTCTTTATTTACACAAGCAGATTACCAACAAGTAATTTCTATCTTAGGACAATTTAATAATGACCAAGATACGGTTGTTCTTCAATTTCCTTTGAAAGTAAAAACAAGTAATTATACTGAAGTTGCTGTTAATAGTCAATCAGAATATAATGCGATAGTAAACGGATGTACTTCTGCTCAATCTTCAGGTCAGAGTGCCATTTCATCGGTAAAAATCACATTCCCAATGACGATTTTGACTTACAACACAAGTTTTCAACAAACCGGAAGCTTAGTATTTACATCTAATCAGCAATTATATACGTACATGTCAAATATAAGTAGTACCGAGTTGTTCTCAGTTAAATACCCATTAGCATTAACCTTAATTGATGGTTCAAAAACAAACGTATCTAGTGATGCTGAGTTCAAAGCTGCGATTGAAGCTTCTTTAAAAACGAAAGCTACCATGGAAGCTGCAGTTCAAAGTAGTAAGCAAATGGAAACGATATTAGTTAACGGAATGTTTAAAGTACAGTCTTTTGTTAATTCAGGGGTGGATTCAGCTACGACTTATAAAGATTTTACAATAGATTTCGCTAATGATATGTCTATTAAAGTATTCAATGGTTTAACTACTGCTGCAAATGGTACCTATGCTACAAGTTCACAAACAGATGTATTTTTGAAATTAACTTTTTCAGGAAACGCTTCAATGAGTTTATTGAATAATACATGGAAAGTTACAAGTTTTAATTCAACATCAATTAACTTGCAAAGTTCTACAAATGCTGCTGTGACTTTAGTGTTAAGACAGATATAATAATAATTGGTTTAGAATTGGTTTTCTAAATTAGCCATCCGAAAGGATGGCTAATTTACTGTAATGTTTAAATTATAAAAATGAAAAAATTAGGTTTAGTACTCCTTTTGGTAGGATTGTTATTTTCGTGTGCTCAAGATGAAACTATGGCTGAAATGTCTTCAAGTGGGTTCTCAGTTAACAATAATAAAAAAGCTACAGGAAGCTCAGCAAATGACTTGCTTTCGGATGCCACTTTTAAGAGTATGGTGATAGAAATTGTTTACGTGCAAGGTTTTGAGCCAACGGCTACTGCGGTTAACGATTTCGTTTCTTTTTTGAATGCAAGAACGAACAAATCGCAAGGAATTACGGTTGTTAAAAGAGCTATCGCTTCACCAGGAAAAACGGCCTATTCTATTGATGATATTAAGGCAATCGAAGATGCAAATAGAACCAAATACAATACTGCTAATCAAATTGCTGTTTGGGTTTTCTTTACTGACGCAGGTTCCACAAGTGATTCAGGGAACAGTTTTGTGATTGGAACAGCGTACAGAAACACTTCTATAGTTATTTATGAAAAGACGGTGCAATCGCTTACTGATAGCCCATTTAAACCCAATAGAAGTTTAGTTGAGTCCACAGTTGTTAGTCATGAGTTTGGTCATATCTTGGGATTAACTAATTTAGGCACTACAATGCAATCAGATCACGAGGACAAAGAACATGCGAAACATTGTACAGAAAAAACCTGTTTGATGTATTGGCAAGCCGAGTCGGGTAGTGGACTCAGTAATATGGTTTCCGGAGGTTCTGCTCCAAAACTAGATGCACAATGCTTAGCTGATTTAAAGGCAAATGGAGGAAAATAAGACGAATAAATAGTAATTAATAAAACAATCAAAATGAAAAAAATTAAATTAACATTGGCTTTATTTTTTGGATTAGTAGTTTGTACACATGCGCAAGACAGTGCTACTTCTAAATCTAATGGTGGTATTAAAGGAGGATATAATTTAGCTTCGGTGAACTTTGATGGTAACGGAGAAACGGATCAGCGTCACGGTTTTCACGTTGGTTTTTATGGAGAGTCGTTTATTAGCGATAGCTTTTCTATTCAACCGGAATTGATGTACTCCCAGCAAGGATATCAAATAAAAAACGGGAATACAACCTTTACTCAAAAATTAGATTATATCAATTTACCGATAATGTTGAAGGCGTATCCCTCAAAAAACTTTTTTTTGGAAGCGGGACCGCAAATAGGGTTAGCCATTACTCATAAAGAGGTTTACGAAGGATTTATTACTACAACACAAGAGTACGATCCTAACAAATTTGATTGGGGTATGAATTTTGGCGCAGGTATTAAAACTGATGCTGGAATTAGCTTAGGAGTAAGATACCATCTAGGTTTAGGAGATCTTTACGACTCTAACGACAAAGCTTTTAATAGAGTGCTACAATTCTCTTTAGGATTTGATTTGTAAATTCTAGCTTAACAATTCAGTCCCTTTTAAATTTATATTTGAAAGGGATTTTTTTTATGCCAAAAGTATTTTATTTAGGCGTTTAGTTATCAATTGAATAGCCGCATCAGTTTAAAAATTCAAAGGATTAAATACTGATACATTCCTTAAATTTAAATATCTTTGGTGCAAATTGTTAGAGAATGACTACTATTGAAAATCAGACAGAACTCGAATTGTACTTTCAAAAATTCCGAAAAAATATTATCGGAATTGATCAAGAATTCACCTCTCCTTTTGGCGTAAAGCAAATTCTTTACACGGATTGGACAGCAAGTGGGCGTTTATACCGTCCTATAGAAGAAAAATTGATGAATGAGTTTGGTCCTTTTGTGGCAAATACTCACACGGAAACTACTGTTTCTGGTACCGCAATGACTAAAGCCTATCATAAAGCGAGACATATTATTAAAGATCACGTTAACGCTGATGCAAACGATATTTTAATAACGGATGGAACCGGTATGACCGGTGTTGTTAATAAATTTCAACGTATTTTGGGACTCAAAGTGCCTGAAAATTTAAAAGATTTTATTACCATTCCAGCAGAAAAAAGACCTATTGTTTTCATTTCACATATGGAACATCATTCTAATCAAACCTCTTGGTTGGAGACTATTGCTGATGTTGTTGTGATTCCAGCTACCGAGGATGGCCTTTTTAGTGTTGAGAACCTTGAAGTATTACTAGCACAATACGATCACCGACCTTTTAAAATTGCCTCGATAACTTCTTACTCTAATGTCACGGGGATTCGAACGCCTTATCATGAGGTTGCAAAATTAATGCATCAACATAATGGTCTTTGTTTTGTCGATTTTGCTTGTTCAGGTCCGTATGTTCCTATTGATATGCATCCTGCAAATGATGACGAAAGTTATTTAGACGCGATATTCTTTTCACCACATAAATTCTTAGGCGGCCCTGGAACCTCTGGCGTGCTTATTTTTAATAAAAAATTATATCAGAATTTAGTTCCTGATAATCCTGGCGGAGGAACCGTAGCTTGGACCAATCCATGGGGAGAGCATAAGTTTATCGATAATATCGAAGATAGGGAAGATGGCGGTACTCCGGGTTTTATGCAGGTTATCAAAATTGCTCTTGCCATTCAATTGAAAGAAGAAATGGGAATTGATAATATTTTGAAGCGAGAACATGAATTGGTAGATTATATTTTTGCTGAATTAGGTTCTGTTTCCAATATCAAAATATTAGCGGGACAGCATCAAGATCGTTTGGGAGTAATTTCCTTTTATATTGATGATTTACATTTTAATTTGGGTGTAAAAATGCTAAATGATAAATTTGGAATTCAAACGCGTGGCGGATGTAGCTGTGCAGGAACTTACGGCCACTTTTTATTGCACGTTGATCAAGAAACGTCCAATCAATTAATTGACGAAATAAGCCTAGGCGATTTGATTAGAAAACCAGGTTGGATTCGAATGTCAGTACATCCAACGACTACTACAGCTGAGATCGAAATGGTTTGTGAAAGCATAAAGGCTTTAGCAGCAAATCATGAGACTTGGGCTTTGGAGTATACTTACAATAAAAATTCAAATGAATTCGTGCATAAAGATGCTAAACCTTTAGAGGACGAATTGGTTAAAAGTTGGTTTTCATAATACAACTATCTATAAAATGAATAAGAGCCATTTACAAATATGTAAATGACTCTTATGTTTTTAGGAATATTAAGAACTGCAAGACAGCATAGAACTCCCAATTTTTTCTCTCGCCCAATCGGGTCTTTTAGCAAACCATTTTGAATACTTGTCTTGTTCTTGGTATGGGTTTTTCAATAAAAGATGTAACTCTTCAATTAAAGAGTAATCCTCTTTTTCAGCGGCTTCAATGGCTAGCTGCGCCATATAATTACGCAAAACATATTTAGGATTGGTGCTGTCCATCGCTATTTTTCTGCTTTCATCAGAAGGTGCTTCTAATTGAAGGCGGTTGCGATATAACGTAAACCAATACAACCATGATTCTTTTACTTTTTCGACTACTTCAATTGGTTTATAAAAAGCGTCAAAAACGATTTCTAATGCTTTTTCTTCTGATTCTTCTTTTTTAAACAGACTCAGATTCCTGAAGAAAATGGTCATATCAGTTTCGGTTAACTGAAGGTTTTCGGTTAGAATGGCGATTAATTGGTCGTCATTGTCATCAACTGTAGTCAATCCTATTTTAGCAAGCATCATCGTGAGGTACTCTTTTTGATAGCTATTTTGAAAATCTTCAAGAATCTGTTCCAGTGGTGCAGCTTCGTCAATAAGCGGATACAAGGCATTTGCAAGTTGGTACAAATTCCATAAAGCAATTTCAGGTTGATTACCAAAACGGTACCTGCGATGTTCTCTATCGGTGGTGTTGGGAGTCCAATTTGGGTTGTAATCCTCTAGCCAGCCATAAGGACCGTAATCTATCGTTAGTCCTAAAATAGATATATTATCAGTATTCATGACACCATGAACAAAACCCACGCGTTGCCAATGCACAATCATTTCTCGCGTTTGATCAGCGACTGCTTGAAGTAAGGCAACGTAACTTTCTTTACTATTTCCCTCTATTTCTGGAAAGTGGTATTTAATTGTAAAATCAGCTAGTAATTTTAACGTGGTCAAATCATTTTGAGACGAAAAAAGTTCAAAATTCCCAAAACGAATAAAGGAAGGAGCCACTCTACACACCACCGCGCCCTTTTCGTAAGCAGGATGACCGTCGTACATGACATCGCGCAAAACTTGATCTCCAGTCAAAATTAATGATAACGATCGGGTAGTGGGAACGCCTAAATGAAACATAGCCTCACTGCATAAATGCTCTCTAATCGACGAGCGTAATACCGCTAAACCATCTGCTCTACGGGAATAGGGAGTCATTCCAGCGCCTTTTAACTGTAATGTGTAATTGGTGTTGTTTACATCAATTTCTGTTAGAACAATAGCTCTACCATCGCCTAATTGTCCTGCCCAATTACCAAACTGATGTCCGGCATAACTCATTGCGTAAGGCTTTGTTCCGGCTAGGACTGTTTTACCCGAAAATACATTTATAAATTCTTCAGAATCCAAATCTTTTGGATTTAATCCAATCAAAGTAGCCACTTCCTCTGAAGCATGCACCAGAGAAGGATTTGATGCTTTTGTAGGTGTCACAAACGAAAAGCAAGCGTTTTTTACTTGGCGCGTTTCATTGGTTTCATCCGGATCAGCAGGGAGCTCACTGCTAAATCTATTGTTGATTTTTAGATTCATTTTTTTTCGTTTTAAGACCTAAATAGAATATTTTTAAATGCCTGCTGCTAGTCTAATCGGTGTTTCCATCGTCGATGGGTCCAAAAATAATATTCTGGAGCCTCTAGGATTTGCTGTTCGATTGCCCTTAGGTATTTAGTGGTGAGTTCATAATTAGGAACTGATTTTGAATCATCACTAATCGGGACTAAAGTACATTCATAAAAACCTCTTTTTACCTTAGTCACTTTGGCGTAAAGCACATTTAAATTGTATTTTTTAGCTAATGTTTCCGCCCCAGTATGCACAGGCACACGGATTCCCATAAAACGATCATCGTAAAATACTTTATGTAACATAGGAGATTGATCGCTAGGAATGCCATAAATCGACAGGATTTGGTTTCTTTGGTTGTTAGCAATTAAAGGAATGGTCTCGTTGTTTACCACCAAGGTTGTATTGTACTTAGATCTTATTTTTTTTACAAGCCGATCAAAATATTTATTGTTGACTTTTTTATAGACAGCAACTCCTTGAAAGCGAACTTTTTTATTCAAAACCACTAACCATTCCCAACTCGCATAATGCGAAACGAGCAGCATAATACTTTTGCCTTTTAACTCGTACTCTTGTACTAAGTCTAAATTAGTAATGACAAATCGTTTATTGATTTCTTTTGATGAAATACTCATTGTTTTTACCATTTCTAAAAATAGATCACAAAAATGGTGATACGATTTTTTTTCTACTTCAAGTCGTTCCTTTTCAGTAAGATGTGGTAGGGTCATGGCTAAATTATTACGAACTACTTTTTTACGATAACCAAAAACGGTGTAGATTAAAAAGTACAAGCAGTCGGATACAGCATACAATATTCGGAAGGGTAATATTGAAATTATCCACAGAAAAGGATAGACTAATAGGTAAACAATAAATTGCATTCTAAATTTTTTACAAAGATAAGCCAAAATTGATTAGCGCATTAAAGGCTGCTACTCCTAAAAGATAACAAACAGAATTACTACCTTTACATTTCACAGTAAATTAAATGTATGAATACTATTTTGATTGCGATTATAGTTGCCAATGTGCTCGTTAGCTATAAAGGTTTTAATGATATTTCTTTTTTCAGAAAATACGAATTTCATATGGGAAGCGTACGAGCAGGAGATCAAATCCGAATTTTATCATCGGGCTTTCTGCATGCTGATTTTGGACATTTGATTTTTAATATGATTACTTTGTATTTTTTTGCTCCTGTCGTAATCGCTTATCTAGGAAGTATTTCGTTTCTAATTATTTATTTCGGAAGTTTGATTTTTGGAAGTTTACTAACGATTGTTTTCCATAAAAATGATTACAACTATAGAGCGATTGGAGCATCAGGTGCCGTGACAGGCGTTCTCTATTCGGCTATACTTTTACAACCGGACATGATGCTTGGAATCTTCTTTATTATTCCAATGCCTGCTTACGTTTTTGGTATTCTGTATTTATTGTATTCGATTTACGGAATGAAAGCTAAAAATGATAACATCGGTCACACGGCTCATTTTGGTGGCGCAATTGGTGGCTACATCATAACTTTGGCTAGCAGCCCACATTTACTTGTAGATAACACATTAATGGTTTTGTTGCTAACGTTCCCAATAGTCGTATTATTTATAATGGCGAAGATGGGTAAAATTTAGTGGCACAGCTTTTGAATACATAGTTTAAAACTATTAAAAAAGTACAGAAAATGAAAAAAGCACTATTAGTTCTCTCGCTATTGATAATGGCAGTGTCATACGGTCAAGAGGTAAAACAAATTCCCCAAATCAATGTTAACGGTGAAGGTAAAATTAAAGTGGTTCCAGATCAAGCCACTATTACTGCAACAGTAGATACCAAAGGGAATGATGCTAAGGACGTAAAAAGACAAAATGATAAGCAAATCGATTTAGTGTTGAAATTGATAAAAAAAATGAATTTGGCTCCTGCCGATTATAAAACGAAGCGCGTTTCATTGAATCCGATTTATGATTATGAAAAAAAGAAAACTACGTATTATGCTACGCAAACAATCGAAATTCTGCTAAGAGATTTATCCAAATATGATGAATTAATGGAAGGTCTTGTAGATGAAGGCATCAATAAAGTAGACAATGTCGTTTTTCAGTCTTCAAAATTAGAAGAATACCAATCGCAAGCGAGAAAAATGGCAAGGAAAGATGCTAAACAAAAAGAAAATGACTACGTATCGGTTTTAGGGCAGAAAGTCGGTAAGGCCTTGACCATATCTGACAATTCTCAA
>NZ_JAQWTM010000154.1 GCF_029242675.1 Flavobacterium sp. | reverse complement strand
TACAACCAAATTTATGCTGCTAATGCTATCATAGAAGGAGTTAGTGCTTCAACCGCCCTAGTTGCTTCTGATAAAAATCAATTTACTGGAGAAGCATTGTTCGTGAGGTCACTGTTGCATTTTTATCTTGTTAATCTGTATGGCGCCGTTCCCTATATAACTACAACAAATTATGAAAATAATAAATTGGCAACTAGAATGCCCGTTACTCAAGTTTATGACAAGATTATCGAAGACCTAGAAATAGCCTTTACATTGTTACCTGAAGAGTACATCTTAACTGACCGCACTCGACCTAATAAATCGGCAGTCAAGGCATTATTAGCAAGATCATATTTGTATAATGGATTGTGGGCGGAAGCAGCTAATGCAGCGTCTTACACTTTAAACAATACTTCGGTTTACGCATGGGAAACTGATTTGAACAAAATATTTCTTAAAGAGAGCACCACTACCATTTGGCAATTTTCACCGCGTTTTGAAGGACAGAATACTCAAGAAGGGGAAACATTTGTATTTTTTTCTGGACCTCCATCGCTAGTCGCTTTGAGTGCTGCACTTATAAATGACTTTGAGTTGGGCGATCAGCGCAAAGAACATTGGGCTAAATCAGTAACCAATGGAACAGAAACTTGGTATCACGCCAATAAATACAAAGAAAAGTCCTCAACTTCAAGCTCTTTAGAATATTCTATACTGTTTCGATTGGCGGAACAACACCTCATTAGAGCAGAGGCTCGTGCACAGCAAGGAGATTTGATTGGAGCAAAGGAAGATTTGAATAAAATCAGAACTACAGCTGGTCTTGCTGAAACAACGGCTATAAGTCAGCAGGACATACTCAATGCCATTTTACAAGAAAACAGAGTGGAGTTTTTCACAGAATTAGGACATCGCTTTTTTGATTTAAAAAGAGCTAATAAAATAAATGAAGCATTAAATCCTGTTAAACCTGGCTGGAGTACCACAGATAATTTAATGCCACTACCAGAATCAGAACTATCACTGAATCCAAATTTGAAACCTCAAAATCCTGGCTATTAAAATGCAAAATAGTATAGAAAATATAGCTCGTATTTCTTGTAGATATCTATCCAGAATTAAGGCGTACTTTACAGTTTTGATGCTCCTGTTAATATCATGCGTTGGAAATGCACAAAAAAATAGTAAAAAACAACTTACAGCTGCAGATTATCCTTTATGGAGTTATCTCAAAGTAGAAAAACTCTCTGAAAATGCAAAATGGGTTAGTTATGTTAATTATTACGAAAACGGTAAAGACACTTTATTTGTTAAAAACAGCAAAGGAACAATGACCCACAGTTTTGCTGGAGAAAGTAAAGGAGAATTTATCGGAGATACTTGGTTTTGTTCCATGGATTCAAAAGGAAACTTAACAGTAACAAACTTAATAACAGCGAAGCGAGAAACGGTTCAAGGCGTAATTAAATATGAGTTAAGATGCAAGAGTAAAGAACTAATCATTTTAAAAAATGGAGGTACTGATCAGAAAATTATTGAGCTTAAAAATATAAGTACCAACCAATCTACTGTTTTTGATTCTATTGAAAACTATACTTATAATTCGAAAGCAGATGCAATTGTTTTAAGTTCTAAGTCCAAAAGAAATTCAAAAATTACTCTAGTGGATTTGAAAAATAAAACTAACAAGCTAGTGACAAATTCTTCTGAAGTGCTTGAAAATATGGATTTCGTTTGGCAAGACGATGGTAAATCTTTTGCTTTTTTACAGCAATCTGTAACTGATGGAGAAAAAACAAATAGAACCCTT
>NZ_JAQWTM010000137.1 GCF_029242675.1 Flavobacterium sp. | reverse complement strand
AGTAATAATCTAGATGGAATTACTAGATGCGATTGCTTCGTCCCTCGCAATGACCTATTAAACGCAAAACCCTAGCCCCGATAAAAGTGGAAATCCTTTTACTTTTTTCTTTTAAAAGTAAAAGATTGCAACGTATAGCGGGAAATAGCTTCAAATAAAAATTCTATTCCTTATTTTTGCACCGCGTTCTGAATTAATTTCAGAATCTAAAAATAATTTTATGATACAGAATCCAAAAAGATATACCATTACGGCGGCTTTGCCTTATACTAACGGACCTATTCACATTGGCCATTTGGCGGGTGTTTATGTTCCTTCTGATATTTATTCTCGTTACCTGCGATTGCAAGGTAGAGACGTTTTGTTTGTTTGCGGAAGCGACGAGCACGGTGTGGCAATTTCTATGAAAGCCAAGAAAGAAGGGATTAGTCCGCAAGAAGTAATTGATAAATACGATGGTATTATTCGTAAATCGTTTACTGATTTTGGAATCTCATTTGATAATTACTCGAGAACTTCGGCTAAAATTCATCATGATACTGCTCAAGATTTTTTCAAAAAACTATACGAACAAGGTGACTTTATAGAGCAAGTAACCGAACAATTGTATGATGCAAAAGCAGATCAGTTTTTGGCTGACCGTTTTGTAACGGGTACCTGCCCTAAATGTGGCAACGAAGAAGCATATGGTGATCAATGTGAAAAATGTGGATCAACCTTGAATGCTACCGATTTAATCAACCCAAAATCGACAATTACAGGTGAAACCCCAATTATGAAATCAACGAAACACTGGTTTTTACCTTTGGATCGTTACGAAGATTTCTTGAAAGAGTGGATCCTTGTTGGTCATAAAAGCGACTGGAAACCCAATGTTTACGGACAAGTAAAATCATGGATTGATGGCGGTCTTGAGCCTCGTGCAGTAACACGTGACTTGGATTGGGGAATTGACGTTCCTGTTCCTGGTGCCGAAGGAAAAAAATTATATGTATGGTTTGATGCACCTATTGGGTACATCTCAGCATCTAAAGAGTGGGCTGCTCGCGAAGGAAAAGAATGGGAACCGTACTGGAAAGATCAAGATACTAAGTTGGTTCACTTTATAGGGAAAGACAATATTGTTTTTCACTGTGTGATTTTCCCAGCGATGCTAAAAGCCGAAGGAAGCTATATTTTGCCAGACAACGTGCCTGCAAATGAGTTCTTGAACTTAGAGGGAAATAAATTATCAACGTCTAAAAACTGGGCAGTTTGGTTGCACGAATATTTACAAGAATTTCCGGGCCAACAAGATGTTTTGCGTTATGCATTGACATCAAACGCACCTGAAACAAAAGACAACGACTTTACTTGGAAAGATTTTCAAGCTAGAAATAACAATGAATTAGTGGCTATCTACGGGAATTTCATTAATCGTGTAGTAGTTTTAACTAACAAATATTATAACGGAATTGTTCCTGCTCCAAACGAATTATCAGAAGTTGACGAAGCAACTTTAACTGAATTAAAAGCGTATCCTGCAGTTATTTCAAGTTCTGTTGAAAGATATAGATTTAGAGAAGCTTTAGGGGAATTGATGAATGTAGCTCGACTTGGAAATAAATACTTGGCTGATGAAGAGCCTTGGAAAATGATAAAAACGGATGAAGCACGTGTGCAGACACAAATGTATGTAGCATTACAAATTGCTGCTGCTTTGAGTTCGCTTTGCGAGCCGTTCCTACCATTTACAGCAACTAAATTATCTCGAATATTAAAAATTGAAAGCCCATTAAATTGGAACACGATTTCAGAAACTTCGGATTTATTGCCAGCAGGTCACCAAATAGGAGAAGCGGAGTTATTGTTTGCCAAAATTGAAGATGAAGAAATTCAGAAACAAATTGACAAGTTAGAAGCTACGAAAACAGCTAATAAAGAAGAGATTGCTTCGGCCCAAGCAACGATTGAACCACAAAAAGAAGCGATTCAATTTGATAATTTCGCCAAGATGGATATTCGAGTAGGAACAATCCTTGAAGCTGAGAAAATGCCAAAAGCAAACAAGCTGTTGATATTAAAAGTAGACACAGGTATTGACGTTCGCACGATTGTTTCGGGAATTGCAGAGAGCTTTAAACCTGAAGATATTGTTGGAAAACGAGTAACTGTTTTAGTTAACCTAGCTCCAAGAAACTTGCGCGGTGTAGAAAGTCAAGGAATGATTTTGATGACCACGAATGCCGATGGGAAATTAGTATTTGTAAATCCAGATACTTCGACTTCGCTCAGTTCAGGTTCTGATGGTGTTGCAAATGGAGAGACGATAAATTAAATATTTGCAAATTTTACTACATCTATGTACTACCGAAGAAAAATATTATTATCATTAATTCAAATTTTTGAAGGTGAATTAGAAAAAATTCAGCTCCAAAAACTACTATTTTTATTTACTAGATTTCAAAAAGACAAAAAATCATTTGATTTTGTACCATACAAATTTGGTTGCTTTTCATTCCAAGCAAATGCTGATTTATCCACTCTTAAAAAGTACGGTATTGTTTCTGATAATGACAAATCGTGGAGAAAAGAAGATGGGGTAAATTATTTAAATGAATTAAGAAAAGAGGATAAAAAAACAATAACTGATTTTAGAGTAATTTATGCAAATAAAACTAGTGATGATCTAATTAATCTAACCTATAAAAGGTACCCATATTACTCTATTAATAGTATAGTTGCAGAGAAATACTTAACACAAAAAGAATTAAAAAATCTTGATAATTATAGGTCGTTTGAAGATGAAACTATTTTGTTTACTATTGGATACGAGGGGATTACCCTTGAAAAATACTTAAACAAGCTAATAAAAAATAATATTAAAGTACTTTGTGATGTTAGAAAAAATGCTTTAAGCATGAAATATGGTTTTAGTAAAAGCCAATTAAAGACTGCTTGTAATGGAGTGGGAATTGAATATATCCACATTCCTGAAGTGGGAATTGATTCTGAAAAAAGACAAGAATTAAAAACTCAAAATGATTACGATTGTTTATTTGAAGAATACAAAGAAAAAAATCTTAAAAATTCAGTTGATAGTCAAACTGAAATTTTAAATTTACTTACAAAAAATAAAAGAATTGCTTTAACTTGTTTTGAAGCAGACATTTGTCAATGCCATAGAAAATATTTATCTGAAGCAATAACAAACTTAAAAGGCTTCAAATATAAACTTGAACATTTATAATTTATGACTAAGAAAAAAATCCTTATAACTGTTACAACTTATCCATTACCTTCTAGAAGTTATGATGAATTAGTTTGTACTGCCGGATTTTTAGAAGATGGCTCATGGATTAGAATTTATCCAATTCCTTTGAGTTTTTTGAATCAAATAAAGAAGGATACGGGTTTTAAAAAATATACATGGATAGAACTTGATGTCAAGAAAAGAACTGATGATTTTCGTCCAGAAAGCTATTCTCCTGCAAATTATAATTTTAAAAAAATAAACACTTTAGATACTTCTGATTTTTGGGAAGAAAGAAAAAATATTTGTCTTAAAAATGTTTACACAAATAAGACAAAATTAATAAACGATTCAAAAGATCCGACTAACATTTCATTAGTAACTTTTAAACCTTCAAAAATTACAGGTTTCGAATATGTAAATGATTCGAAAGAATGGAAAGATGAATGGATTGAATTAAGAAAGCAAACAGATTTATTTGCTGAAATTGAAACTAACCCAGAAAAATTAATTCAAAAAGTACCTTACAAATTTTATTATATTTTTGAAGATGACGAGGGCGTATCGAGTAAATTAATGATTGAAGATTGGGAAATATTTCAGCTCTATTTAAATTGTTTAAGAGATAATGGTCAAGACCAAGAAATAGCTTTAAAAAAAGTCAAAGAACAATATTTCGATAAGTTTACAAAAGAAAATGAAATATATTTATTTCTTGGAACCACAATGCAATGGCATAGAAGAAGGTCAACAAATCCATTTGTAATTATTGGTGTTTTTTACCCTAAAATAAAAACTCAATACACACTTTTTTAAAGTTAATTATTTCTCAGCTTGACAAACCATTCCTAAATGACAAATGTA
Source organism: Flavobacterium sp. (assembly GCF_029242675.1). GTDB lineage: Bacteria > Bacteroidota > Bacteroidia > Flavobacteriales > Flavobacteriaceae > Flavobacterium. Next base: position 26,380 of record NZ_JAQWTM010000137.1, on the reverse strand, counting down.
AAACCTAGATTGGCGCTCTTTTTTGGGATACTTTGTATTTCGGTTTTTCCTATATTAGTAAAACTCAGATTGACTCCTGGATTGATTTCGGCATTTTACCGCATGGCAATTGCCATTGCAATACTATTACCGTACATGATTTTCTCTAAAAAATTCAAGCTTCCTGAGAAAAAATACTTACTATTATCCGTTTTATGTGGAGTGTTATTTGCCTCGGATGTTGCAGTTTGGAATATTGCTATTCAGGAATCAAGTGCTACTCAAGCATCATTACTTACTAATCTATCACCGCTCTGGGTTGGAATTATATCTTATGTTTTTTTGAATATTAAACCCGCAACTAACTTCTGGTTAGGAACAGCTGTCGCCTTATTTGGAATGGCGATGCTAGTAGGATTCCAGTTTTTCTTAGAGCTCAATTTCGATCACGCTTTTATCCTTGCGGTATTATCGGGAATATTTTATTCTATCTATCTATTAATGAGTAAAAAAGCACTTGGACAAATTGATGTACTCTCGTTTATGACTATTAGCTTACTGGCTTCTTCCCTATACTTAGCAATAGCTCGCGTTATAGTAAAAGAACCATTTACAGGTTTTTCTAATATGGGTTGGTTTGTCCTATTTCTTCAAGCCGTAGTTTGTCAGTTGATGGCTTGGTTGTCTATCAGTTACGCAACGCAGCACATGCGCGCCACACGAGTTTCATTAAGTTTATTGAGTCAAGCCGTTTTGACTGCTATTCTCGCTTGGCTATTTTTAGATGAAAAAATTACACTTAACATGATTATTGGTGGTTTGATTCTGCTTTTAGGAATCCGAATCACATTTTACACCAGTACACTTTGGTCAAAAACACCTAAAGAATCGGCTTCTTTAGAACTAAAAAAATAAGATGAAAAACATTAAAGTAATTGCCTTCGACGCAGATGACACGCTATTTATCAACGAAACGTATTTCGATGAGACAGAGCAAAAATTTTGTGGTTTAATGCAAGATTATCTGTCCAAACAAGGGATTTCACAGGAACTATTTAAAGTCGAAATCGACAATTTAAAATTATACGGTTACGGTATTAAAGGCTATATCTTGTCAATGATTGAAGCTGCTATGACCATTTCGAATAACACCATTCCGATTGAAATTGTCGAAAAAATTATTCAGTATGGCAAAGAGTTGCTTCAAAAACCAATTGTTTTACTCGACGGCGTCGAAGAAACTTTAGATGCCTTGTATGGCAAATACAAATTAGTGGTTGCCACCAAAGGGGATTTACTTGACCAAAGACGCAAATTGCACAATTCTGGTTTAGGACATTATTTTCACCATATCGAGGTGATGTCTGACAAACAAGAAAAAGATTATACGGATTTAATCAAAAGACTCGAAATTGAACCTTCGGAGTTTTTCATGATTGGAAATTCCTTAAAATCAGATGTATTACCTGTTTTAGCTATTGGCGGACACGCCGTTCATATTCCGTTTCACACGACCTGGGCACATGAAAAAATTGATCACAAAGTGGTACATGAAAACTTTAGCACGCATGAAAATATCGTCGAAGTATTGAAAAAACTAGTCTAACAATCCAATGAAGCAAAAATTAGACATAGCCAACTGGAACCGAAAGGAACATTTTATGTTTTTCAAGCAATTCGAAGAGCCTTTTTTTGGTGCTACAGTCACTATCGATTGTACTAAGGCTTATGCTGCTGCAAAAGAGAGAAAGACATCTTTTTTTACCTATTACTTGCATAAAACATTAGTGGCTGTTAATCATATCGAATGTTTTAAATACCGCATTAATGACGATTCGGTTTATATTTACGATCAAATTAATGCCTCTGCTACTATTGGAAGGGAAGATGGCACTTTTGGTTTTTCTTTAATCGAATACGATCCTGACTATCTAGTTTTTGAAAAAAAAGCTACAGCTGAAGCGGCCCGAATTCAAACGACAACAGGCCTTTTTACTCGTGAATTTAGGGACGATAATTTGATTCATTTCTCGGCCATACCTTGGCTTAATTTTACCTCGCTTTCTCATGCTAGAAGTTATACTTTCCCGGATAGTTGTCCTAAAATCTCTTTTGGCAAAATGATAACTACTGAAGAAGGCACCAAAACAATGGCTATGTCGATTCATGTACATCATGGTTTAATTGATGGATTACAGCTCAGTCAATTTGTCGATTATTTTCAAGAGATTATGAATCAATAAATTCGATTTAGGCTCATTTATTTGGCTTAATATTTGTAGCTTGTAACTTATGAAAAAAACACTACTCCTCATACTTTTAATTTATCAATCAACATTGTTTGGTCAAGTCTTATTAACTTCTTATGACTTTGATTTAAATAAAAACGATAGCAATGTTCAAATATTTAATGCTGAAAATAGTTTGACTCATGATGTTTTCGTGTTTGCAGTAAAAGAACAGGATATCACTATTTTAAAATACAACAATGCTTTGTTCTTAATGGATAAACTCACTTTATCACTTGCTGATTATGAGAGTAAAAGAATAATTGGATATAGTTTTAATGAAGATGGAAACCCATCACTTTATTGGTCATCTAGTGATTTAAACGAAATTATAATTACTAAATATTTTTTTGAAAGCAAGACCATAAAAAACTTAAAATTTAAAATGCCTTTTACTAGCGATTATATAGTTGCTACTTTTCAGAAAAACAATTCATTCTGTTTGCTTTTAAAGAACATTTCTGAAGAAATCTTGACGACTTACATCTTTAACGAGGGAATCGCAGAGCAAACAATTTTTGATTTTTCTCCCTATAAATTTTATAATAAAAAATTCCAAAATATTCCTTTTCATGATTTAATTAATGAGAATCCTTTGGAAAAAATGGAATTTAAAAATTACAATCCTCTTTACAAAAGCACCGGTACAAGTAAATTTTATGTTGTGGATGATAAAATTATTTTAACGTTAGATCAAAATGCGAAACAAACCCAAGTATTCGAACTCAATCTCGAAAATCACATATTGACAGAAAAGCTTTTTTCTCAGCCAATTCCGCAAAAAACATCTTACTCATCTAATTCTTTTTTTTCTGAAAATAAATTATACCAAATTAAAGCTAACGCAGAGGAACTAATTTTTGAAGTAAAAAACTATGACTCGGGAGAAATCATGAAAAACATCTCCATTCCAAAAAATGAAAGTATCTATTTTAAAAACTCACCACTAGCACTAAAAAAAGAATCTCGAAAGTTAAAATCCATTAAAAACACTTCATTGTTTTTAAAATATCTAAGCAATTTAAAGGTTGGAATATCCGTATACCACAACAAGTCCGAAGATTTCGTCACTATTGGAGGAAGTCCAAACATCCAATACTACCAGAAACCTTCCTTCAATAACACTACTGATGAATTTAATGATGAACCTAGCTTAAAACAAAATTATCAAAATATGAACATGGTTCCTATTCATACTGAAACCGTTTTTTTTGAAAGTAGCTGGGACAAGAATTTTGAATTTATTTCTGCAAGGCAAGCTCCATTTGCAGTAGATAATATTTCTTATTTTATTAGCCAACAAAAGGAAATTGGCTTTGAAAATATTATAAAATTTAAAGACTACTATATTTTAGGCTACTACGATTTTAGCAAAAAAAGCTATATTATGCGAAAGTTTAAAGACGGCTATAATTAGAAAACGATTAAGCTAATGCGAAATTATTGACAGAAGATAGATTCACACTAAACGATGTTGCTGTTTCCAAAACATCGCTTGGATTAATTTTAAGATTGAGAAAAAGTAGCTACTTTAAATTTCCCTACATAGCCTATAAAACTTTATTAAATACAATATGTTCCCGATAGCATTTCATCCTATATACCAGCATCCTTTACCCGAGGGACATCGATTTCCTATGCTGAAATATGAATTGCTGCCGCAACAGCTAATCTATGAAGGAACGGCAACAGCAACTGATTTCTTTGAACCTGCGATAGCTGATTTAGCTCCAATCCTAGCCATTCATACCCAAGAGTACGTAAATGATTTAATGCAACTGACCTTGAATGCCAAAGCGGCTAGAAAAATTGGATTCCCATTGTCTCGTGAATTGGTGCAACGCGAATTGATAATTGCGCAAGGAACGATCACAGGTGCTCGAAAAGCCTTTGAAACCCAAGTATCTTTTAACATTGCTGGAGGAACCCACCATGCCTATTCCACCCACGGAGAAGCTTTTTGCTTATTGAACGATCAAGCTATTGCAGCGCAATTTTTATTAGATCAAAAATTAGCTAAGAAGATTTTAATCATTGACCTCGATGTACATCAAGGCAATGGAACCGCCGAAATTTTCCAAAACAAAAGTTCCGTTTTTACCTTTTCAACTCATGGGAAAACGAATTATCCTTTCAAAAAAGAAACTTCTGATTTAGATATTGCTTTTGATGACGGCACTTCAGATTCTGAATTTTTAAGCACTATTGCGACAGTGATTCCGCAATTGATCGAAACCCAAACACCGGATTTCATTTTCTACTTAGCTGGAGTAGATATTCTAGCAACTGATAAATTAGGGAAATTAGGTTGCACAGTCAACGGCTGTAAAAAAAGGGACGAACTGGTTTTTGAATTATGCTCAAAATACCAAATTCCGGTCCAGGTTTCTATGGGTGGTGGTTATTCTCCCGATATTAAAACCATTATTGAGGCACATGCTAATACCTACCGTGCAGCCAAAAATATTTTCTAAAAAAAAAAGCACGAACTGCTTCAATAGCAATCCGTGCAATTCATTATTAAGTGTTCCTTTATTGTGCTTTTCCTAATAAAAGCAACTCATTAGCAACGACTTCAGTTATAAATCGTTTCACTCCGTCTTTATCATCATAGCTACGGTGTGTCAGTTTGCCTTCAATAGCAACTTCTCTTCCTTTGGTTACGTATTTCTCAATGATTTCGGCCGTTTTTCCCCAAGCTGTTACGCGGTGCCATTCGGTTTTTTCTACTTTATCTCCGTTTTCTTTGTAATACACTTCATTTGTGGCGATAGAAAGGTTCGCTAATTTTTTTCCACCTTCTAAGTTTTTTACTTCTGGAACTTGTCCTACATGTCCGATTAATTGTACTGTGTTTTTCATGGCGTATAAATTTAATTGTTAGTATCTGATTTCGTATCAGACTTTCTTATGGTTTATAATCGTGTCGGTTTCTCGTTGTTTGATTTCGACATTGCAAAGATTAGACAGGAGCAAGAACTTATTCGGTTAACGTTCAATTACTTTCGCTTGTAAATAATTGTAAACGTTTGTGAACGGCTATTATTTTTCGTATCTTGCCAAAAATAAAAATCATTTATGCCAGCAAATATTAAGACAATTGAGTTACGCAACTTACAAATTGAAGATTACAAAGAATTAAAAAAATCAATGGTGGAATCCTATCCAGAAATGGCCGATTCCTTTTGGAAAGAAGATCAAATCGAACTTTTACTGAAAAAATTCCCTGAGGGACAATTAGTAATTGTTGTAGATGGAATTGTTGTTGGCTCCGCATTATCCTTATTAGTTACTGAAGATTTCGCCTTTAAAACAAGGACTTACAAAGCTATCACGGGTGACTTTACTTTTTCTACTCACAATCCTAATGGAGAAGTTTTATACGGAATTGATGTCTTTATCAATCCGCAATACCGTGGTTTACGATTAGGCCGTCGTTTGTATGATGTGCGAAAAGAACTGTGTGAGCAACTGAACTTAAAATCAATCATTTTTGCTGGTAGGATTCCGAATTACGCCAAATTTAAAGACGAAATCACTCCCAAAGTATATATTGAAAAAGTAAAGAAAAAAGAAATTTACGACCCTGTTTTATCGTTTCAATTAAGCAATGACTTTCACGAATTACGTGTACTCAAAAATTATTTATTGGGTGATGTCGAATCGCAAGAGTTTGCCGTTTTACTCGAATGGAATAATATTTACTACGACGATAGTCCTAAATTAATCAACACAACCAAAAGTGTGGTTCGATTGGGATTGATCCAATGGCAAATGCGTTCGTTAGGAAATTTAGATGCACTTTTTGAACAAGCCGAATTTTTTATCGACGCTGTTTCAGGCTATGGTAGTGATTTCGCCTTGTTTCCTGAGTTTTTTACGGCACCTTTAATGGCCGATTACAACCATTTATCAGAGGCCGAAGCCATTAGAGAATTGGCACATCATACCGAAGCAGTGAAATTGCGTTTCCAAGAATTTGCAATTTCGTATAACATCAATATCATCACAGGAAGTATGCCTTTTATTGAAAACGGACATGTTTACAATGTTGGTTTCCTATGCAAAAGAGACGGTACAAACGAAATGTATCGCAAAATTCATATCACTCCAAACGAAGTGTTCCACTGGGGAATCACGGGCGGAGACGTAATTCAAACTTTTGATACCGATTGTGGGAAAATTGGAATTGTAATATGTTATGATGTCGAATTCCCAGAACTTTCTCGATTAATGGCTGATGAAGGAATGAATATTTTATTTGTCCCTTTCCTGACCGATACACAAAACGGTTACACACGCGTAAAGCATTGTGCACAAGCAAGAGCGATCGAAAACGAGTGTTATGTTGCGATTGCTGGTTGTGTTGGAAACTTACCTAAAGTAAACAACATGGATATCCAGTATGCACAAGCAGCTGTTTTTACGCCTTCTGATTTTGCTTTTCCAAGTAACGGAATCAAAGCTGAAGCTACACCCAACACAGAGATGACCCTAATTGTTGATGTCGATATGAACTTGCTAAAAGAGTTACACGAGCACGGAAGCGTGAACACCATGAAGGACAGAAGACACGATTTATATAATTTAACCCGAATTAAATAATGAAAAGTTGTTTAGAATGCGAAGAGAAAATTATAGGACGTGAAGACAAAAAGTTTTGCAGCGACGGCTGTCGCAATGCCTATAACAACAAAATCAACAAAGACAGTACTAATTTTATGCGCAACATTAACAATAAGTTGCGCAAAAATTACCGCATTCTAACCTCTTTAAATACCGAAGGCAAATCAAAAACCACCCGCGCTAAACTTTTAAGCAAGGGATTTGATTTTGAGTTTTTTACCAATATTTTACAAACCAAAACAGGTAACACCTATTACTTCCTTTATGATCAAGGGTACCTGCTTTTAGACAACGATTTTTATATGCTTGTAAAAAAAGACATTTAACAATACCACACCAACTATCCAAAAACCAACCATCCCCGAATGAAAAAAGACTACTCATCCCTCTTTGCAGTTTTGTTTTTCCTATTAACCACAGGATTTATTTATTTCACGATGATGCCACAATTGACATCAGAAGATGAAGGACCACTAGCTGAATTCTCAACTGCTAGAGCCTTCAAGCAAGTAGAAAATATTGCAAGGCAACCCCATTATGTGGGTTCTAAAAACCACGATCAAGTAGGGAGCTATTTGCAAGCAGAACTGCGAAAACTAGGATTAGAGACTAGCATTCAAGAAGGCTACACCTTGACTGATTGGGGAAACTTGGTCAAGTCTAAAAACATTATGGCCCGTATCAAAGGGACTTCCAACTCTAAAGCACTCCTTTTATTATCTCATTACGATAGCGCACCACACTCCTTTTCGCCAGGTGCTAGTGATGCAGGTTCAGGAGTTGCAACGATACTAGAAAGCGTCCGTGCTTTTATTTATGACAAGCAAAAACATAAAAATGATATCATTATTCTTTTCTCAGATGCAGAAGAATTAGGTTTAAACGGTGCTGCTTTGTTTGTAACTCAGCATCAATGGGCTAACGACATTGGACTAGTCCTTAATTTTGAGGCAAGAGGTTCGTCAGGACATAGTTATATGTTAATGGAGACTACTAAAGGTAATGCTGCCCTTGTAAAAGAGTTTGCTGCTGCAAAAGCGACTTTCCCAGTTTCGAACTCCTTAATGTACAGCATTTATAAAATGCTTCCTAACGATACCGATTTAACGGTATTTAGAGAAAAAGGAGCGATTCAAGGGTATAATTTTGCTTTTATCGACAGCCATTACAATTACCACACCGCACAAGATACTCCAGCGCATCTCGCTAAAAACACTTTGGAACATCAAGGAAGTTATTTAATGCCTTTGTTGAAATACTTTTCTAATACCGATTTAAACGCAACCACAGCAACCGAAGATTATGTTTATTTTAATGTTCCATTTACTTTTATAAACTATCCGTTTAGTTGGGTAGTTCCTATGGTAATCATAGCAGGTTTAGTATTTTTACTTTTGGTTTTTATTGGTATAGGAAAACGCATTCTGTGCCTTCCCGAAATTCTTAAAGGTTTTGTTCCCTTGTTAGGCTCTTTATTAACCACAGGTGTAATCAGTTTTCTAGGCTGGAAATTAGTATTACTTATTTACCCACAGTATAATGATTTGCTCAATGGTTTCACCTACAATGGTCACACTTACATAGCTGCTTTTGTCCTTTTAGCGTTAGCAATAAGCTTTGGGTTTTACCAGCTGTTTTCTATTAAAAAATTAGCGATGAACCACTATATCGCTCCTCTATTTTTATGGATTGTGATTAACGCCATAATAGCGATACATTTGCCGGGAGCAGGTTTCTTAATCATCCCCGTTTATTGTGGTTTACTTGCATTGGCTGTTTTTGTCATCACTCAAAAATCAAATAAGTTACTTAACCTACTACTGAGCATTCCCGCTTTCATTATAATTGCGCCTTTTATTCAAATGTTCCCTATTGGTTTAGGTCTTAAAATGTTATACGGTAGTGCCGTATTAACAGTTTTAACCTTTGCACTATTGTTACCTACTTTTGGTAGCTTTGCTAAAAAAGGAAAATGGGGCTTCGTATTTCTTTTGGCTTCCATTGGCTTTTTTGCGCAAGCACATTACGAATCAGGTTATGAAAAAGGGAAAGCTAAATCCAACAGCCTTTTGTATCTCTACGATGCCGAAAGCAAATTAGCTTACTGGGTAACCTATGACACCAATTTAGACTCTTGGACTAAGGCTTACTTAGGCGAAAACCCAAAAGCACCACAGGCACTAAACGCAACGCCATTGTTTAGCAAATACAATTCTAAATTCACTTACGCTACAGCTACAGCTCCTAAAGCAGTTGCTTTGCCTACCATTCAGTTTTTACGCGATAGTATCGCTGGAAACCAACGCTATTTGAAAATCAAAATTAGTCCTAACAGGAAGGTTAACCGTTATGATATTTTTGCAAATGAAAAAATGGCTATTTCTAATTTTAAAGCCAATGGTGCTCAAAATTTAGAGCAAAAAGGAGCTTCGTTGCCTCGTCGTGGTTCAAAAATAGTGAGCTATTATGTGGTTGATAATGAGCCACTCGTTTTGGATTTTAGCATCAATCGTTCTGCTGTTTTTGATATGCAATTACTAGAAAGCTCATTTGATTTGATGCAAAACCCATTGTTTTCAATGCAAAAAAGAGCCGATTGGATGATGCCAACACCGTTTATCCTAAACGATGCCGTGGTTATCAAACAACGCATTAAACCAACGCCACCAATTGCGGCAGAACCACAAATAGTGCCCGTGCAACAGCCAAAAAAAGCAAGCAGAATTATTAAAGTAGATAGCCTAAAAGTCGAATAATTATCCCGAAATTTGTCAGCAGTTAAAACGATCATTGCAATGAAACAAATTAGTATTCTGGGTTGCGGCTGGCTGGGTTTGCCGTTGGCGAAAGCCTTACTTCAAGACGGCTTATCGGTAAAAGGCTCTACCACTTCAACAGAGAAACTAGCTGTTTTAGAAAGTGCTGGAATTATTCCACACCAAGTTGTATTGGAAAGTGATAACGTGTCAGGACCTTTAGCAGAATTATTGACAGGAAGTAGTGTTTTAGTAATTGATATTCCACCCAAGTTGAGAGGCAATCAATCAGGAGATTTTGTAAGCAAAATAAAAACAATACTTCCGTTTATTGAAAAATCGACTGTAGAAAACGTCCTTTTTATCAGTTCAACTTCGGTTTATGGAGATGATAACGATCAAGTGACCGAGGAAACAACGCTTAATCCAGATACCGAAGGCGGTAGACAACTCCAAATTGTAGAAGCCCTTTTGCAGAACAATTCGCAGTTCAAAACTACCATTTTACGATTTGGTGGCTTGATTGGCGAAGACCGTAATCCGGTGCGATTCCTGGCAGGAAAAGAAAACCTAGATAATCCTAATGCTCCAATTAACTTGATTCATCAAGCCGATTGTATTGGTATCATTAAGCAAATCATCGCCAAAAATGCTTGGGACACTAGTTTTAATGCTGCTACACCTTACCATCCTTCACGCGAAACCTACTACACACAAAAAGCTGTGGAACTAGGATTAACTGCTCCAACATTTGACCACACTAAACCTTCGATTTGGAAGACTATTGTTGTTGATAAAATAGAAAATACACTCGAGTACACCTTTCAAATAATACCTCTTTAAATTGAAATCAAAAATAGTAAGTGCATTAGCATCGCCAAAAAACGCCAACGGTTTAGCAATCGTAGCCTTGTGTTTTGTTTGTTTTTTTTGGGGAACGACTTGGATAGCTTCTAAGGAAGGTGTTCGCCATATGCCAGCCTTGCAGTTGGCCGGAATCCGTCAATTAATAGGTGGATCGCTTTATGTAGTTTACTTTCTCTTTAAAAAAGAACCATTACCTAAAGGCAAACAGTGGAAAACTATCATTATCCTCAGTATTTTAAATTTTGCCTTGAGCAATGGTTTAAGTACTTGGGGTGTAAAATATATTAGTAGCGGACTAGGTGCGATCATCAACGCTATTTTCCCTATTTGGATCGTGATTATCACCTTTTTTAAAGGCGAAAAATTAGCCAAGCTCGCCATAGCAGGATTATTCATCGCTTTCTCAGGTGTATGCGTCATTTTTTATGAGCACTTAAATGATTTATTGATTCCTGATTTCCGTTTTGGTATCATTTTACTCACGCTTTCGACGATTAGTTGGGCTTTTGGTAGTTTGTACACCAAGAAAAAAGCAGCTACGTTTAACCCTTATTTTAGTTTGGGAATTCAAATGGTAATCTCGAGTATCTTTTTATTGACTATTACAGAAACTACAGGTATGGCGGTACCTCTAAGCACCGTTCCTGCCATTTCGTGGTGGGCCATTGCCTACTTGGTAATTATTGGGTCTATCATTTCATTTATTGCTTATATCTATATGTTACAAAAACTTCCTCCAGAAATTAATAGTATTTATGCCTATGTCAATCCTATTGTAGCTGTATTATTAGGTGCTATCATTTTTGGTGAATCACTAACCTTAGCCATTGGAATAGGTGGATTAATCACGCTGAGCGGTTTGTATATGGTCAATCACTCGATTAAGAAAAACAAGCGTATCCTTGCTGGGAATAAGGTTTAATAGATTTATTTTTCATTCTGGAGAACTTACTGAGTACGTTTATGGAGCAACTTGTTTGGATTCTTCCTGCGTTAGAAAGACAATTTTAGAGTTATCCTTACGCAGTTTGTCTTTCTGAGTGACTATTAACCTGTGTTTGTGGAGCAACTTGTTTAGATTCTTCCTGCGTCAGAATGACAATTTTGGGGTGATTCGTATACGGTTTGTTTGTCTTTCTGAGGAACGAATAACCTCTGTTTCGTGAGCACCTTGTTTGGATTCTTCCTTCGTCACAAGGACAAAATTGAGAGGTAGTTAAGGATAAATTTAATTTAATTATACGCGGTTAGTTTGTCTTTCTGATGAACGAAGAATCTCCGTTTATTGATCAACTTAATTGGGTTCTTCCTTCGTCAGATCGACACAGTTAAGAGGTTGTTGAAGATAATTTTAATTCAATTATACGCGATTAGTTTGTCATTCTGAGGAACGAAGAACCTCTGTTTCGTGAGCAACTTATTTGGGTTCTTCCTTCGTCAGAAGGACAAATCAAGAAACTAGTAATTCTTAAACATAAAAAAATCCCAAGCTTTCACTTGGGATTTTCTATAGTATATTATTTTGTTGACTACCAGATTTTAACTCTGTTTTCTGGAGCGATGTACATACCATCGCCTTTTTTAATATCAAAAGCTTGGTAGAACGTATCAACATTTTGCAATGGTACATACGCGCGGTACATTCCTGGAGAGTGTGGGTCTGTTTTTACTTGGTTTTTAATCGCTGCATCACGTGCTTTAGACCTCCAAATTGTAGCCCAAGACATAAAGAAACGTTGCTCTGGTGTGTAACCATCGATTAAATCTGGGTTTCCGTTTTCTTTCAAATACAATTGTAATCCGTCGTAAGCGGCATTGATACCACCTAAATCACCAATGTTTTCTCCTAAAGTAAATTTACCATCTACAAACGTTCCTGGTAAAGGCTCAAGTGCACTATACTGTGCTGCTAAAGCACCTGTCAAGGCTGAGAATTGTTTTAAATCATCAGTGGTCCACCAGTCAACTAGGTTACCATCTGCATTGTAACGTGATCCTGAATCATCAAAACCGTGAGAGATTTCGTGTCCAATAACACCGCCAATTCCACCGTAATTCACCGCTTCATCTGCTTGGTAGTTGTAAAAAGGAGGTTGTAGGATCGCTGCTGGGAAAACAATCTCGTTATAAGACGGGTTGTAATACGCATTTACCGTCTGTGGAGACATTCCCCATCTTGTTTTATCAACTGGTTTATTCAAATCAGCTAAATCTTCTTGAAAACGCCATTTGGCCATATTCAAGGTGTTATCAAAATAAGTTCCACCTTCTTCTGGACTCTTAATCACTAAAGCAGAATAATCTTTCCACTTGTCAGGATACCCAATTTTGATTTGAGATTTGTGTAACTTCTCTACTGCACTTACTTTGGTTTCTGCTGACATCCAAGGCAAGTTGTTGATGCGGTTTTCGAAAGCGATAAAAATGTTCTTGATCATTTTCTCCGCTTTTACTTTTGCTTCAGCTGGGAATTTTTTCTCAACATATAACTTCCCTAAAGCTTCTCCAATACGACCATTAATTACTTGCAACGCACGCTCGTCACTAGGACGTTGTTTGATTGCTCCTGTTAATGTTTTTCCGTAGAAATCAAAGTTAGCATTCTCAATATCAGTAGATAATTGACCTGAAGCTCTGTTTAATAATGACCAACGCATATACGCTTTCCAGTCGTCTACTTTATTCTCTTTTAACATCGACTCTAAATACGTCATGTATTTAGGCTGCGAAACGATTAAAGAATCTACGTTGGTGAAACCTACTTTTGTAAAGTAATTTTTCCAATCTACTGATGGTGTCAATTTTTGCAAATCAGCTACCGTCATTGGGTTGTACGATTTTCTTCTATCTCTTCTTTCAACGCGGTCAAATCTTGGTTTTGACATTGCAATTTCAAGAGCCAAGATTTTTTCTGCATGCATCTTTGCTTCTACTGGTTTTTCACCAAGGAAACCTAGCATCTTAGCTACATGAAGAACGTATTTTTCTCTTTTTTCTTTTGAGTCAGCATCGTCAGACACATAATAGTCTCTGTCAGGCAAACCCACTCCACCGGGACCTACGCTCAAAACGTTTCTGTTACTGTTTTTAGCATCTGGACCTACATTCGCTCCAAAAAAACCGATTCCGCCTAATGGCTCCATCTCGATTAATAAGGCTTGTAAATCTTTGGCATTTTTTACCGCGTCAATTTTTTTCAAGTACGGTTTGATGGGTGTAATACCCAATTTATTACGACCTACAGTATCTAAAATAGACTTGTACATGTTGATCGCTTTACCTTGATCTGTATTCGATTTGTATTTTGGATTGTTTACAGCTTCTTTTAAGATCGCTAATGCATCTGCATCTGTGCGTTGTCTTAATTCATCAAAACTTCCCCAACGGGTTCTATCACCCGGGATTTCGGTTGTATTTAACCAAGTTCCATTTACATAGCGAAAAAAGTCATCACTAGGTTTTACTGATTTATCCAAATACTGGATATTAATTCCAGGCTCTTTAGCCGGCTTCGCGTCTTGTGCTTGAGCTGCTGTAACTGCAAAAAGTGCAGGTAGTACTAACAGTAGCGGTTTTTTTAAATTCATATTCATCTTTATTTCGGTTTAGTTATTATTCGAATCTACTTTTGCACTTCCTGTACTTTTATTAAAAATAGTGTTGAAAGTAGCAGGTCTAAATTAGTATTTTACTTTTACGATCTGTTACATAATTTAACAGCAAATTAGCCAAGAATTAGTTCTTGAACTATTTGTACTACTCTTTTTACCAGATTTTTACTCTTTTGGAAGGTTCAATGTACATTCCGTCGCCTTTTTTAATTGAAAATGCATCGTAGAAAGCATCTACATTCTGAATTGGAACATACGCTCTATACATCCCTGGCGAATGCGGATCCGTTTTTACTTGATTTTTGATTGCCTCGTCACGTGATTTCGTTCTCCAAACGGTTGTCCAAGAAATGAAGAAACGTTGTTCAGGCGTGAAACCGTCAATTAGTTCTGGTCTTGGATTATTTTTTAAATACAATTGTAATCCTTCGTAAGCGGCATTTACACCACCTAAATCCCCAATGTTTTCACCAAGTGTGAATTTACCATCAACATGCACGCCAGGCAATGGCTCTAATGCACTATACTGATCCGCTAGTGCGGTACCCAAAGTGGTGAATTGCTCAAGATCAGTAGCGGTCCACCAATCAATTAAATTCCCATCGGCATTGTAGCGCGCTCCAGAGTCATCAAAACCGTGTGATATTTCGTGACCTATCACCGCTCCGATTCCGCCATAATTTACCGCTTCATCGGCTTGGTAATTGTAAAAAGGTGGTTGTAATATCGCTGCTGGAAATACAATCTCGTTGTATGATGGGTTGTAATACGCATTTACGGTTTGTGGTGACATGTACCATTCGGTTTTATCCACTGGTTTCTCTAGCTTATCTATGTCTTTTTGAAAACTCCATCTTGATAGATTTTTGACGTTTTCAAAATAGCTTCCACCCTCAGCAACGCTTTTTATTTCTAGCTTAGAATAATCTTTCCATTCATCAGGATAACCTATTTTAATGGTGATTTTATTTAACTTTTCGATGGCTTTCGTTTTTGTCTCTGCCGACATCCACGTTAAATTAGAAATGCGATTTTGGTACGCCAAAATAATATTCTGAATCATCTTCTCTGCTTTTTCTTTTGCTTCAGCAGGGAATTTCTTTTCTACGTACAACTTACCCAATGCTTCTCCTACGGTACTATTTACGGTTTGCAATGCTCTATCTTCTCTAGGTCTTTGTTTAATAGCTCCAGTTAAGGTTTTACCATAAAAGTCAAAACTAGCTGCTTCGATAGGTGTAGACAGGAAACTAGTAGCGCCGTTTAATAAACTCCATTTTAGATATTCTTTCCAAGCGCTAACATCATTTTTGGCAAATATCGTTTGCAAGGCAGCCATGTATTTCGGTTGTGAAACAATTACCTCATTTACTGTAGTGTAACCTAAGCCATCAAAATACGCTCTCCAGTTTATTGCAGGAGTTATTTTTTGCAATTCAGCAATTGTCATTGGATTGTATTGTAATCTTCCGTCTCTACGCTCTACTCTATTCAAACGCGGTTTTGACATTTCGATTTCCAAAGCCAAAATTTTGGCAGCGCTCAGCTTTGCTTGTGCTGGCGTTTCTCCAATAAATTGAAGCATTTTAGCGATATGTTTTTCGTACTGCTCTCTTTTTTCTTTGGTATCTTTTTCTTCAGACAGGTAATAATCTTGATCCGGCAATCCTAAACTACCTACTCCAAGATTCAGAGAGTTTTTAGAACTATTTTTATCATCGGCTCCTACTCCAACATTAATAAAACCAATTCCACCGATTGGTTCCATCTCAATCAATAACTGCTGTACGTCTTTGATTGTTTTTAATTTGTCAATTTTAGCCAAATACGGAAGCAATGGTTTGATTCCCATTTTGTCTCTAGCAACGGTATCCAGAATTGTTTTATATAGGTTTACCGCTTTACCTTGATCCGTATTGGATTTATAAACCGGATTTTTTGCTGCTTCTTTTAAAATGTCCAAGGCATCCTTGTCGGTTTTCTTCAGTAATTCGTTGAAACTTCCCCACGAAGTACGATCTGTTGGAATTTGAGTTTGGTCTAACCAACTTCCGTTGACAAACCTGAAAAAGTCATCTTGAGGTTTGGTTTTAGTATCAAAAAAGGCAACATTGATACCCGGTTCTTTTGGAGCGACTTTGGTTTGGGCTTGCATTGCTGTCAAACCCATTATTGCAGGAACCGCAAATAAAATGCGTTTATTTAATTTTAATTTCATTATTCTGAGATTTTAGTTAGCTACACAAATTTATCGATAAATATGATACCATTCACATGTCCTACTTCCAATAGATTGTTAAAGTTTTAATGTCTAATTTATCTTTTTTGTATTTTTGCAAAAATATTTTTCTTATGAAATCTGTGCTCTACAAATACCGCGTTTTTATTGGTATTTTTATTATATTTTCCTGTGTCACCCTGTATCTTTTTTATAGTGCTTTAAAACCTACGAAATCACTACCTATCTACAACCCATCTGATGTAAATCCAGAATTAGTGGATAGTACTGTACAATATATTAGTAAGTACCATACCATTGCTGATTTTTCGTTTACCAACCAAAATGGGAAAACCATTACCCAAAAGGATTATGAAGGAAAGATTTATGTGGCTGATTTCTTTTTCACTACTTGCACTTCTATCTGTCCAAAAATGACAAGCAACTTAGTGGAGGTTCAAAAAGCCATTCGTAACATGCCTGATGTACTGTTACTTTCGCATACCGTTTTCCCCGAAGTTGACAACGTTGCTGCCTTGAAAGCGTATGCTATTGAAAAAGGGGTGGATGATAAAAAATGGAACTTAGTGACCGGTGACAAGAAAGAAATTTATACCATGGCTAGAAAATCGTACCTAGCAGTAAAAATGGGAAAACCAGATGAATTGTATGACATGGTTCACACTGAAAATTTTGTTTTAGTTGATGCTAAAAAAAGAGTACGCGGTTTTTATGATGGAACTAAAAAAGAAGATATAGCCCGACTTATCGAGGATATTACTTTTTTGACTAAGGAGTAATTTATTACAGTTTAAAAATCAGTGCTGAACTTTCTCTAAAAAAGTCATAAAATTGACAATTATCATTCTATTTACTATTTAAATCTGTATTTTTGCAATCTTAATTCAATCTAAATAAGACTTGCGAACCACTATAAATTCTCTGAAAAAAGGCGAAAAAGCGATCATCAAAGATTTTGATATCGACATTGTTCCGTTAAAATTATTGGAAATGGGATGTTTGCCAGGAAACACAGTTGAATTATTGCAGATAGCTCCTTTTGGAGATCCTTTGTATTTAAATGTTAATGGTTCACACCTCGCAATTCGGGTAGAAACCGCTCGAGAAATTGAAGTGGAATTAATTAAAATTACACTTTAATGATTAATCAAAACATCAACGTCGCTTTAATAGGAAATCCCAACACGGGTAAAACTTCGGTATTTAACCAACTAACTGGTTTAAACCAGCAGGTTGGAAATTATCCCGGAATCACAGTTGAAAAGAAAATTGGTTTTTGCAAACTGCCTAATAACGTAAAAGCAAATATTCTAGACCTTCCTGGGACCTACAGCTTAAATGCGAGCTCGATTGATGAAAATGTGGTAATTGAATTATTACTGAACAAAAACGACAAATTATACCCTGATGTTGCACTAGTTGTAACTGATGTGGAAAACTTAAAAAGAAATTTACTTCTTTTCACACAAATAAAAGATTTAGAAATTCCGACCATTTTAGTCATCAACATGGCCGATAGAATGGAACACAAAGGAATTTCATTAGACATCCCCTATTTAGAAGAACAACTAAAAACTAAAATCGCTTTAATCAGTTCTAGGAAAGGTTTTGGAATCGAAGAGTTGAAAAAACTAATTGTTACCTACAAAACCATTTCATCAGAACCTTGCTTAAATGCATCGAGCATTGATCCTGATTATTTTAACAGCTTACGCAAAGCATTTCCGAACCAATTGTTGTATAAATTGTGGTTGGTCATTACGCAAGACGTTAACTTTTTGAATTTAGAAAGAAACGAAATCTATGGTTCTTTTACCAAATCACATTCCGACTTAAAGCGCTTACAGCAAAAAGAGACCATTAAAAGGTATCAGTTTATTAACGACGTTTTAAAAGTAGGTTTAAAAGTAGATACGACGATTGCCAAGGATTTCAGAAGCAAGTTGGATCGCGTATTAACCCATAAAGTATGGGGTTACGTTATCTTCTTCGCGATTTTGTTTATCATTTTTCAATCGATTTTCAATTGGTCTGAAGTACCTATGGATTTTATCGACAGTAGTTTTGCGTCATTAAGCGCATTCGCTAGCGATACTCTTCCAGCTGGAGTTTTAACTGACTTGATTTCCCAAGGAATTATACCCGGAATTGGCGGAATATTAATCTTTATACCTCAAATTGCTTTCTTGTTTTTGTTCATTTCGATATTAGAAGAAAGTGGTTATATGAGCCGCGTCGTTTTCTTGATGGATAAAATCATGCGCAAGTTTGGACTATCAGGAAAAAGTGTAGTGCCTTTAATTTCAGGAACGGCTTGTGCGATTCCAGCAATTATGGCCACCCGAAATATCGAGAATTGGAAGGAACGCATCATTACGATTTTAGTGACACCTTTTACGACTTGTTCCGCAAGACTGCCCGTTTATGCGATCATCATTGCACTGGTAATCCCTGATACTCGAGTACTAGGTATCCTTAATTTACAAGGGCTTACCTTGATGTTGTTGTATTTGCTAGGTTTTGGAATGGCAATATTTTCAGCTTATGTATTAAACAAAATTTTGAAGATCAAAGGAAAAACATTCTTTGTAGTCGAAATGCCAAATTATAAGTTGCCTTTGTTCAAGAATGTAGCAATAAATGTAATCGAAAAAACGAAGGCCTTCGTAGCTGGTGCGGGGAAAGTCATCTTGGCAATATCCATAGTTTTATGGTTTTTAGCTTCGTACGGACCGGGGAAAAAATTCAAAAATGCAGAAACAATTGTGCGCTCTGAGGTTGTTACAACGCCTGTAACCGAAAACGAAATTAACAATAAAATTGCCGCCTATAAACTAGAGAATTCATATATTGGGATTATGGGAAAAACTATTGAACCTGCAATTTCACCTTTAGGTTATGATTGGAAAATAGGAATTGCGATTATCAGTTCGTTTGCAGCTCGCGAAGTATTTGTGGGAACCTTAGCGACAATTTATAGCGTAGGTGGAAGCGATAATGACAACACCATCAAAAGCAAAATGGCCGCCGAAATTAACCCGGAAACAGGCGAAAAAGTGTTTAATTTTGCTTCCGGAATTTCCTTACTGCTTTTTTATGCTTTCGCCTTACAATGTGCGAGTACACTTGCCATCACTCGAAAAGAGACTAACACATGGAAATGGCCTATAGGTCAACTAATCTTCATGAGCGGTTTTGCCTATATTGTAGCGCTACTTGCGTACCAAATTTTGAAATAAGATACTTTTTGTTGCACAATAAACACTAAACAAGCGTTAATTTTATCAATAATTCTATTTTTAATTTGTCTAAATAAGGATTGTGTTCTACTTTTGCATCGTAGAATTAATCTAAATAAAAATGAAAAATAGTTTAGTTGCAACGGCAATTTTATTTTCGGCAGCAGTATCAGCACAAAATAAACCCATTTCTCAAACAGAGAAAGACAGCCTTAACAATCTTAATGAAATCGTAATTACTACCGACGCCATTGTGGGTAGTAAATTCAAGGCCAAAAACAAAGCAGGCTCTACCTATTTCATTTCTCCAAAAGAATTAAAAGCATTCAACTATGATGACGTTTCTAGAATACTTAGAACCGTACCTGGAATTACAATTCAGGAGGAAGATGGTTTTGGTCTACGTCCAAACATTGGGATGCGAGGAACAAGTCCAAACAGAAGTGAAAAAATCACTTTGATGGAAGACGGTGTTCTTATTGCACCAGCTCCCTATGCAGCACCGGCAGCTTACTACTTTCCAACAGTAAATCGAATGCAATCGTTCGAGATTTTGAAAGGCGGTAGTCAAATACAGTATGGCCCTTACACCACTGGAGGAGCGATTAATATGGTTTCAACTCAAATTCCAAATAGCTTTTCAGGACGCGTTATTGCAAGCATAGGAAGTTTCAATACCAAAAAAACTTATGTAAATCTTGGTGACGATCATAAAAACTATGGTTACGTATTAGAATACAACAACCGAAACTCAGACGGGTTCAAGACAATTGATAACAGCTCTAAAAATACGGGTTTTGAGGGTAACGATTATGTTGCTAAATTTAGAATCAACACTAACGCTGACGCAAAAGTATACCAATCCTTAATGGCAAAAGTGCAGTTTAGCGAAGATTTAGCTAACGAAACTTATTTGGGTATAACGGATGCTGACTATGCTGCTAATGCATATAGAAGGTACGTAGGTTCAAATGAAGATTATATAGAAAGTGAGCACAAACAAATTATGTTAACCCACTTAATTAAGCCTACTGCGAACTTTACCATCACGACCAAAGCCTATAAAAACAATTTTAGTAGAAACTGGTACAAACTAGATGCCCTAAAATTAGGTGCTAATAGGTTGAGCATTAATAACATACTTACAAATCCTACGACTTTCAATGCAGAATATCGTGCCGTAACTGGACAAGACAATACCGTAGACAATGCTTTATTGGTAAAAGCGAATAACCGTGTGTACGGAGCAAAAGGAATTCAGTCTGTAGCTAACTATCGTTTTGAAAGCGGTAAAGTAAAACACGATATTGATTTTGGAATTCGCTACCACGAAGATTATGAAGATCGTTTCCAATGGGTTGACGGTTACAAAATTCAAAATGGTGTCATGAATAGAACGAGCAACGGAACTCCTGGAACTGATGCGAACGCTATTGTGAAAGCCGAGGCTGTTGCAGCACATATTCTATACAATTTACAGGTAGACAACTTTACGTTTACGCCAGGTCTTCGCTATGAAGATATTAAAGTAAGCTCCTTAAATTACGGCACTGCTGACTTAAACAGAGCAGGAACTAACCTCGTTCAAGCGGTTAACAAAACAAATGTTTGGATTCCAGGAATGGGAATTCTATATAAAATCAATGATGATTATAATGTATTTACCAGTATCCACAAAGGGTTTTCACCTCCAGGTGCCAAAGTAGGCGAAGATGCGGAGAACAGTTTGAATACCGAGTTAGGTTTCCGCTTCCGCAAAAATGCATTACAAGGGGAAATTATTGGATACTACAATGACTTCTCAAACTTGCAAGGATCAGATTCAATGTCTGGTGGAGGAACAGGTACAGGAGACTTATTTAATGCCGGAGCTGCAATTGTAAAAGGTATTGAGCTACTCGCCACTTATGATGTAATCGATAACAGAGAAAAAGGGTTTAAACTACCAGTAACTTTATCGTATACCTTGACGGATACCGAATTAAAAAGCAACTTCAATAGTAGTATTTGGGGAACCGTAAAAAGCGGAGATGAAATTCCGTATATCGCAAAAAATCAATTTGCACTTACGACTGCCTTTGAAACAGAAAGATTTAGCATGGCCTTAAGCGGAAAATATGTAGATGCCTTTAGAACTCTAGCGGGCTCAGGTACAATCGCAGCAAGCAACAAAGTAAACTCTAATTTTATTGTGGACTTCTCAGCAAGATACCACCTCAACCAACACATTAGTTTAATGGGTAACATTGTGAACTTATTTGATAAAGAATACGCTGTATCGAGAGTTCCAGCAGGTTTAAGACCAGGCCAACCTTTTGGGATTAACTTTGGGATAATGGCTCAACTATAAAAAATTGTAATTAGTTTAACTGAAAAAAGCAACCACTAACGGTTGCTTTTTCTTATTTTTGCACTATGGATATTCAAGAAATTATCGCCTTCGTAATTCTCTCATTAGCAGTGGCTTATCTCCTTAGAAAATACTTTTTTAAGAAGAAAAAAGCAGCTGGGAATTGCGGTACCGATGACTGTGGTTGTCACTAACTTACTTCCTATATTCTATTTTTATAGTGTACTCTTTGGGTTTTATTTTGACATCCTTTTTAGGATAAGGAACTAGCGAAACATTTTGCACCTTTTTGTACTTTTCCTTACCGTATTTCGCAAAAAACGCATTGTTTTCTATGGTGTTTTTTGGCGCAAAAGTTATTAAAACCTCCTCGACCAACTTTTTATCGCTATAAACCGCTACTAAAGCTTGGGCTTCTCCCATCCAGATGCAATTCAACCCTTGAGGACAGCGCGAATCAGTAGTTACCTGTTTTAAAACTAAGGTATATCCTGACTTATTCAAACACTCTTTTTGAGTTACAGAATAACTTTTTAGATTTTCAACCTGCGCTACGCAGCTCCAACTGCAAATAAGTATAAAGGCTAATATGGTATTTTTCATGTTGATCTGATTTAAATTTAAGGCTAAAGGTAGTAAGTTATTAACTCGTCTTGACAAAAAGATTGCTAGCAATTTTATTAGAAATAGTAATTTCAGTAGCGCCTACCCAAATCTTCAGCGATAAATCAAAGCTTTCCTTACTAACAATACTAATGGCTGAACCAAGCGAAATACCTTGTTTGTCAAGGTACTTTAAAAAGTCTGAAGAGGTGTCCTTAACGCCCACGCAAATACCCTTTTGATTAATTGCTAGTTCCGATAGCAATTGCTTGTCGATTTTAAAAATCTCACCTTTAGCATTGGGTATTGGGTCTCCGTGGGGATCTTCGGTTGGATTTCCTAAAAAATCATCTAGCTTGTTAATCAGCTTTTCTGATTTGATGTGTTCTAACTGCTCTGCGATATCGTGCACCTCATCCCAGGAGAAATCTAATTTTTCGACCAAGAACACTTCCCAAAGTCGGTGTTTTCTAACAATCATTTTGGCAGCTAACTTTCCTGCATCGGTGAGGGAAACTCCTTGGTATTTTACATAATTTACTAAGTCTTTTTCGGCCAATTTTTTAAGCATGTCCGTGACTGACGAAGCTTTGGTTTCCATCATTTCGGCAATGGCGTTCGTACTTACATCTGCATTAGAAACTACAGTGAGATGGTATATGCCTTTTAAATAATTTTCTTCTGAAAGTGTCATGTTGTTTTTTTTAGCCCCGATAGTAGCGGCATCTCCCGCTGTAAAACAAGGTTTTTTAACCGTAGTTTTACTAAGCGGGAATATAGCGAATAGCGGGAAATAGCTCCTAATTATTAGTCTTTAACGATTAACAGTGGAATCGAAATTTTGTGTCTTAATTTATCTACGG
The DNA here is from genome assembly GCF_029242675.1 of Flavobacterium sp. Classification (GTDB taxonomy): domain Bacteria; phylum Bacteroidota; class Bacteroidia; order Flavobacteriales; family Flavobacteriaceae; genus Flavobacterium. Next base: position 2,959 of record NZ_JAQWTM010000137.1, on the reverse strand, counting down.
TGGTACCAAAAAGCAAGTCTTTGAAACCGGTGTGACCATGTGTTCCCATGACTAAGATATCAAAATTCCCTTTATTAACAAGCTCCGGAATCACTTTATCCGGACGACCAAATCCCAATTGAATTTCGACTTGAAAGCCTTTCTCAGTTAACATTACTTGGTATTCTTTTAATAACTTCTCATCGACTAAGGTTTCGTGATCATCAATATTTTCGCCGTATAACATCGCTCCCACTGTCTCTACAACGTGAATTAAGGTGTACTTCGCATCAGTACCTCCAAGTTCAAAGGCACTGTTTAATGCAACCTCATCAGCATGTGAGAAATCGACAGAAACGGCAATGTTTTTCTTGGAATAACTTTCGGATTGAGAGAAACGAAGCTGTAAGCTGTGTGGCGAATGATTGTGAAAAGCATCTCGCGATTTAGTTATAAAGGGTTTAAAAACGATATACAATAGTAAAACCAAGAAACTAAATGCCAGTGGCACAACCGTGAGCCATAAAACAATTGGGTTTTCTGAATTTTCTAACCAACCTTGAATTTCGTCGTACACTAGTTTTCCGTTTAGCACTACAATCACTAAAGCGACAATCCAGGACGCTATTTGTGTGATTTTACCAATGTGAAAACCGTTCATTTTAGTTTTATCGCTAACGAAATGTATTAGCGGAATGATAGCGAATCCTAACTGTAAACTCAGTACTACTTGGCTAAAAATCAATAATTTTCCAGTCACGCCTTCACCAAAAATAGTAATTACGATGACGGCAGGTACAATTGCAATTAATCTTGTTATGATACGACGTACCCACGGCTGAATTCGAAGATTCAAATAGCCTTCCATAATAATTTGGCCTGCCAATGTTCCCGTTATGGTAGAACTTTGACCGGCAGCGATCAAGGCAACTGCAAATAGAATAGGCGCCCATTTAGTTCCTAGCAGTGGTTGTAAAAACTTATGCGCATCTTGAATTTCGGCTACCTCATGCATCCCAACCTTATAAAATGTGGCTGCGGCCAAAATAAGAATCGCTGCGTTTACAAAAAAAGCTAGGTTTAAAGCAATTGTCGAGTCGATAAAATTGTACTTTAAAGCTTGTTTGATGCCCTCCTTAGATCGATCGAATTTTCGTGTTTGAACCAAGGAAGAGTGCAGGTATAAATTGTGCGGCATGACCGTCGCTCCTATAATACCAATGGCGATATACAATGCAGCTTGGTTAGGCATCGTTGGAATAAGTCCCGTTAGCAACTGATCGATTTCAGGTTGTGCAAATATCATTTCGAAAATAAAGGAAACACCTATTACTAGGACCAAAGCAATGATAAAGGCTTCCATTTTTCGGATTCCCTTATTAATTAAAAATAGAAGCAAAAAGGTATCTAGCACGGTTATTATAACCCCGTCGATCAGTGAAATCCCAAACAGTAAGTTAAGTCCAATTGCCATACCTAGCACTTCGGCAAGGTCACAAGCGGCGATGGCAATCTCGGCTAGGAAATACAAAATATAATTAATAAAAGGCGAATAGGTTTCACGAGAAGCTTGCGCTAAATCACGTTGGGTTACAATTCCCAAACGAGCGCTTAAACTTTGCAATAGCAACGCCATTAAATTACTCATTAATAAAACCCATAATAAGGAATACCCAAACTGGCTTCCACCGGCTAAATCAGTAGCCCAGTTTCCGGGATCCATATAACCCACACTAATTAAGTAAGCGGGACCAAAAAAGGCTAATATCTTTTTAAATATCGATTTTTTATTCTCTGTCGAAACCGACTCATGTACTTCTTCTAATGATTTTCCCATTACGATATGCTAACTATTTGAGCCAAATATAATTATATTTTTTTGTTATCTAAAATAAAATTTTTAGATTTGTCTAAATTTATATTTAAACAATAACTAAACACTTCCTTGTGAAAAAAATTATACTTGGTATTATCCTTATTCCCACGACCTTTTGTTTTGGGCAAGCGACCCTAAAAGGAAAAGTATCTGCTGAGGGATTACCTTTAGTTCAAGCCAATATTTTGATTAAAAAAGCCAATAAATCAATAGTTACAGATGATGAAGGCAACTATTTATTAAAAAACGTAACGGCGGGAGATTATGAAATTGCAGTTTCCTACACGGGTTTTAGAACCGAGAAAAGGAGCATTACGCTTATTGATAGCACGGAAACCACACTTGATTTTACGTTGCGGGAAAACAATACGCTAGACGAGATCGTAATCACTGGAACGTTAAAACCGGTAAGCCGTTTAGAAAGCTCCGTTCCTGTTGAAGTATACAAACCTACGTTTTTCAAGAAAAACCCCACGTCCAATATTTTTGAGGCTTTGCAAAATGTAAATGGTGTGCGTCCGCAACTCAACTGTAATGTTTGTAATACGGGAGACATTCATATTAATGGTCTTGAAGGTCCGTATACCCTCGTGTTGATTGACGGAATGCCAATTGTCAGTGGATTGTCAACCGTGTACGGACTGTCAGGAATACCGAATTCACTTTTAGAACGCATCGAGATTGTGAAAGGTCCGGCCTCCTCGCTTTACGGTAGTGAAGCGGTAGGTGGATTGATCAATATTATTACCAAAAATCCAACTAATGCTCCAGTGTTTTCAGCCGATTCGTTTATAACTGATTATGGCGAACTCAATTTAGATCTAGGTTTTAAAGGAAATATAGGCAAGACTGCATCAGTGTTAACAGGTGTAAATTACTTTAACTATAGTAATCCTGTCGACAACAATAACGATAATTTTACGGATTTGACTTTACAAGACCGCATTTCGGTTTTTCAAAAGTGGAATTTTAATCGAAAGAGCAACAAGCAATTATCAGTAGCCGGACGCTTTTTTTATGAAGACCGTTGGGGTGGTGAATTGCAGTGGAATAAAAGCTTTCGAGGAGGCGACCAAGTATATGGAGAAAGTATTTATACCAAAC
>NZ_JAQWTM010000121.1 GCF_029242675.1 Flavobacterium sp. | reverse complement strand
CTATGTAAAACAACTACAAAAAAAATCCCGAGCTATAAACTCGGGATTATTATTTTACAAGATATTTCCTTTTATTCGTTATGTAAAAAGGCTTGTCTATTTAACATGGTTTCGTCTGATTCTACATGATTATCATCTGGTAAACAGCAATCTACTTGACATACCGCAGCACATTGTGGTACATCGTGAAAACCTATACATTCCGTACATTTACCCGGAACAATATAATATACATCATCAGAGATTGGCGTTTGTGCCTCATCAGAATCTACTTCAGTACCATCCGGCAAAATTACTTTACCAGTTAACTTTGTTCCATCCTTATATCTCCAATCATCAGCTCCTTCGTAAATTGCTGTATTAGGGCACTCGGGTTCACAAGCCCCACAATTAATACATTCGTCAGTTATTATTATTGCCATTTTACTTTTTATTAAATGTTGTGCGTTAAAAAAACCAAATCAAATTACTTTAAGACTTTTGACTTTCGACTTATTAAAGCTTATTTTTGTGCAAAATTACAATCAAAACAATTCATAAGCAAACATTATGACATTAGAAACAAAAAAAAGTGTTTTTGTTGCATTAGGCAAATTCTTAAGTCAATTTTCGGAAAACAATTCCAGTAAAATAGCTGGCGTATTGCACAATGACTTGTTCTTTGATGCATTCGAAGACCTTATTGCCTTATCTCAATCGCATAATGGCTGGTACACGCCCGAGCAAGTTTACTTTTCGATTCAATCGTGGGCTGCTGCTTTAACTGAAGACCAACTTACTGAATGGTTGAATAAGTACGATTTAAAGTCGGATTCCAATAAAACCGTAGCTTTAATTCTTGCTGGCAACATACCTTTGGTAGGTTTTCATGACTTTTTATCTGTGTTGATTGCTGGTCACAATGTTAAAATAAAAACATCATCCAACGATCAACATTTACTGCCATTTTTGGCAAAATATATAATTGCTGTAGCGCCGGAATTTAGCGGCAAAATCACCTTTATTGAAGGGAAATTAGAGAATTTTGACGCTGTTATAGCAACAGGAAGTAATAATACAGCCCGTTATTTTGAGTATTATTTTAAGGACAAACCATCAATTATTAGAAAAAGCAGAAATTCAGTTGCAGTGCTCGACGGAAACGAAACTAAAGCCCAATTGACTGCGCTAGGAGAAGATATTTTCAGGTATTTTGGTCTAGGATGTCGCAACGTTTCCAAGCTATTTGTTCCTAAAGGGTATTCGTTCGATGCTTTTTTTGAAGCAATTTTTGAGTACCAAGATGTGATTCATTATGAAAAGTATGCTAATAATTACGATTACAACAAGGCAGTCTTTTTGATGAGTAATTTTAAATTACTGGATAATGGTTTCTTGACGTTAAAAGAGGATACCAGTCATGCCTCTCCTATTTCCACTGTTTTTTACGAATATTATGATACTTTAGTCGAATTAGAAGAACGTTTAGTATCTGAAGACGAGCAACTTCAATGCATAGTTAGCAACAACCTAATGGAAAGTAGTATTCCTTTTGGTCAAACTCAAAAACCCAAATTATGGGATTATGCAGATAATGTAGATACGATATCGTTTTTGTTAACAATATGACAAAAATAAGCCTTATAATTCCGAAAAAATTAACGCTTTTTAATGTACTAATGACGAAATTTGCCTTTTAATTTTTTGGACAAAACTACACCATGAAAAAACACAACTACAGCGCAGGACCTTGCATTTTACCACAAGAAGTTTTTGAAAAATCGGCACAAGCGATACTGGATTTCAATGGGTCGGGATTATCAATTTTAGAAATATCACATAGAAGTAAAGATTTCGTTGCCGTAATGGATGAAGCTAGATCACTTGCCTTAGAATTATTAGGATTGGAAGGAAAAGGATACCAAGCTTTATTTTTATCAGGTGGAGCGAGCTTGGAATTCTTAATGGTTCCTTATAACTTGATGAAAGAAGGCGGTAAAGCAGCTTATTTAGACTCCGGAACTTGGGCTAGTGGCGCCATAAAAGAAGCTAAATTTTTTGGAGAAACAGTTGTTGTTGCTTCATCAAAAGAGGAAAACTACAATCATATTCCAAAAGGATACACAGTTCCTGCTGATGCTAATTATTTCCACTGCACTAGTAACAACACTATTTTTGGGACTCAAATAAAAGAATTTCCGTCACTTGACATGCCTATTGTATGTGATATGAGTTCGGATATTTTCTCAAGAGTTTTGGATTTTTCAAAATTTGATATTATTTACGCCGGTGCTCAAAAAAATATGGGGCCTGCCGGAACTACATTAGTGATAGTTAAAGAAGAAATTCTAGGAAAATCAGGAAGAACGATTCCAAGTATTTTAGATTATGAGAAACACATCAAGGCAGAAAGTATGTACAATACACCGCCTGTTTTTCCTGTGTATGCCTCATTACTTACCTTACAATGGTTAAAAAACTTAGGTGGAATTGCAGCTGTTGAAAAATTGAATACTGCAAAAGCAGAATTGCTTTACACTGAAATTGATAGAAACCCATTGTTTAAAGGAGCTGCCGCTGTAGAAGATCGTTCAAGCATGAATGCTACTTTCTTATTGAATGATGCTGCTCATGCAGAAATATTTGATGCAATGTGGAAAGCAGCCGGAATATCAGGTCTTCCAGGACATCGCTCGGTGGGTGGTTATAGAGCCTCTATGTACAACGCCATGCCTATCGAGAGTGTACAGGTATTAGTTGATGTTATGAAAGATCTAGAGTCAAAAGTAGCATAAAAGCACCTCAACGTGCGGATTCCTAGCCCTGATAGCAGTGGAAATCCTTTTTATTTTTTTCTTTAAAAAATAAAAAGATTGAAACGAATAGCAGGAAATAGCTCCTAACAAAATAATAAAAAAGTAATATGAGGACGGGATTGCATCGTTCCTCGCAATGAAATAAAAAATGAAAGTATTAGCAAATGACGGAATTTCTAAAAGTGGAATTCTAGCTTTAGAAGCAGGTGGATTTGAAGTAATAACTACAAAAGTAGCTCAAGAACAAGTGGCTAATTATGTAAACGAAAATAACATTAGTGTTGTTCTTGTTCGTAGTGCTACAAAAGTTCGTAAAGATATTATCGACGCTTGTCCCGGACTAAAAATAATTGGTCGTGGTGGTGTTGGTATGGATAATATTGATGTGGATTATGCTAAAAGCAAAGGGATTCACGTGATTAACACACCTGCGTCTTCATCAGAATCAGTGGCTGAATTGGTTTTTGCTCACTTGTTTTCAGGCGTGCGTTTCTTGCATGATTCAAACCGAAATATGCCTCTTGAAGGCGACACTAATTTTGACGGTTTGAAAAAAGCGTACGCAAATGGTGTTGAGCTAAGAGGGAAAACTTTAGGAATTGTAGGTATTGGTCGTATTGGTCAAGCTACTGCAAAAATGG
>NZ_JAQWTM010000116.1 GCF_029242675.1 Flavobacterium sp. | reverse complement strand
AAACCAATAATCGGTTGAGGGTACTAATTGGCCATTGTAAGTTCCGTTCCAACTTTCGTTTTGCTTCAAAGAGGCTATTAATTTACCATAGCGATCAAATATTTTTACAGATAGTTGCGGTTCATTTTCAGAAAAGCGAATACTCCACGTATCATTAAAGTTGTCGCCGTTGGGTGTGAAAAACTTTGGATACATCAATAAGTAAACTTCATCTGCAACTGTACCACAACCATTTTTATCTCGAACTTGCACCGTGTAGGCACCAATTAGCAAATTAGTAAATTGATTACTATTTTGATAATTATCGCCATCGATTGTATATTCAAAATCACCTGTACCCGTTGTGTAAACCGTAATCATATTGCTATTATCGGTCCAGTCTTTAGTTTCGATGGAAGTAATTGTTGCTACAGTCGATTTTTTAACTACGAAATCTTTGGTGCTAGAGCAATTAATTGTTCCGTAATTTTTAGTGACCGTAACCGATAAGTTTGCAGGATTTGTAACAACTATTGATGGCGTTGTTTCTCCCGTGGACCATAGGTAGGAATCGTAATCCGAACCGGCATTGATGGTTATGGAAGTGTTCGCGCAAATTGGGACAGTGTCAGCGATTGTAATAATTGGTTTAGCAACCACCGTTAGTTTTAAAACTGCTACAGCATAACAAGCGGTAGGAGAGTTGATTCGAACATAAATAGTAGTGGTTCCCAGGAATATTTTGTAGGTAGTAGGATTGACTATTTTACTATTTGCTAGTTCATTTTCGGCTCCAGCCAAAGTGGAATAATAAGAAAAGGAATAGCCCGCGGTTGATGTAATTAAATTGGTATTGTACGAACTAAGATTTACAATTTCTTTAGAATCATTCAAATCATCGCACAGTATTTCCTCATAATTAGTAGCTGGTAGCGTTGTGATTAGTGTTATTTGTACCGCCAACCGATTTACACTCTCACAACCGTTTTCAGTTTGTGTGGCATAATACGTATTGCCATTTTGTAACAAGATTGTGTTAGATAGTAAAGTTCCATTAGCTGCAGCATCGTACCATTTTATAGTAGTTCCTGTAACTGTTAAATTAGACAAATTTGGGTTTTGACTGCTACAGAAAGTTTGGCTTCCATTCCCAGTTGGTGCAGCCGTATTTTGAATCTGAATTGTTACGGGAACTCTTTCGCTTTCACAGCCATCAATAGTTTGAGAAGCGTAATAGGTGGTACTGTTTTGGAGAGTAGTTGTATTAGGTAAAATATTCCCGTTTATTAAAGCATCGTGCCATTTGATGTTTTGTCCTGTAATAGCGATGTTGCTTATTGTTGCATTTTCCTGAATGCAAAAGGATTGCAGGGCAGTTGCTGTGGGTTTTGCTTTAGCAGTGATTATAACAGACTGATTTTGTGAGCTACTATTTCCGTTACCATCAGTATAATTCCATACTACAGTGTATGTTCCGGCTACACTATATGAAAGTGGGCTTGATGTAGTTGCCGTAATAGAACCGGCACACTTATCTTTAGCAGTTGGTATTATTGTTAGCACAGTGTTGCAATCCCCATTAATTACTGGAAGAGTAGCAAGATTAGGAATAGGTGCTTCAATGTCTCCTATAACAACCTTTACCTTTTTAGTATCATCGCATCCGCCCGTGCCAGTAATAGTGCAGTAGTAATCGCCACTATTGGCAATTGAGGTATTTGTTATTATTGGGTTTTGATCTGATGAAGTAAAACTATTTGGACCTGTCCAAGCATAAGTTGTTCCACCGGAGGCTTTTATTTCTAATGTTTCGCCAATACAAATAGGAGAGTTACTTGATGCTAAAGGATTGGAAAGGCAATCTTGGAATTTGGCTATAAAAGTATTACCACCTTGAAGTGTTGGATATTCCGTTCCTACAGTGCCAAGATTAGCACTTCCTGTTGTTGTTCCAATAATGTAAATATTTCCATCCCTGTAATGAATGTTTTTGATGAAATCTGGGTGATTACCACCGTAATAAGTCCCCCATAATAGATTGCCAGAAGTGTCAAACTTCGAAATAAATCCTTCATCAGATCCATCGCTAACTGGTTGAAAACTTCCTACAGTTGCAATATCTGTTTGGCTTCTTGTATCTCCTGTGATATACGTGTCTCCATTTTCGGATGTGAAGCTGCTTTCACATTTGTCAATTCCTGGAAAATTTTCAGAACCATAATAAGTTCCCCACTGCCTAATTCCATTAGGATTAAATTTGACAATAAATGCATCAACACCGCCGATTGCTTGGTTTTCTTTATAAGCTCCGGGTGTCGAAATATGATTGGTGCTATTTGTTACTCCTGTTGCATATATATTATTAAAAGCATCTGTTCCTAAACCTGTAATACGATCATAGTATTCATTTACTGATATGTAAAATGAAGCATCACCTCCATAGTAAGTACACCAAAGTCTTTGACCTATTGAATTAAATTTTACAATAAAACCATCCATATAATGAATTTGTGTTTGATGTGCTCCTGGTGTTGAAATATCAGGTTGGTCAGAATCTAATATCCAATATTGTCCTGCTAGAATTAAATTATTGTTTTTATCAATTGTTGAATGATTAATTATTCCCGGAAAATAACTTCCAGAAATCCTATTTCCTAGAGGGGAGAATTTGGCAAAGAAACCGCAACCATCAAAAGGATCATTATTAACAGATTGAAAAGGACCTGAGGTCGCAATTCCATCTGTACTATGCGTTTCTCCAGCGATTATCAAATTTTCTTGATTATCTAGACTTAGTGTATTAATCGTTTCATTGGCTATTCCTCCATATAATGTTCCCCATATTTGTTGTCCAGAAGCGTTAAATTTAAGGATTAAACCATCTAATGAAAAATCAGGGTTGGTATTTTTATAAGCTCCAATAGTAGAAAGTTCGTTTCCATCAGTATAAAATACGGAGCCGCCAAGATAAACTTCATTATTGGTATTTATTATTAGATCAAATATTCTCGCAGAATTGATGTAAGTACCCCATATTCTGTTACCATCAGGAGTAAACTTAGCAAGGAATGCCGCATCCCATATAGATGTTTTTGTAGTTTGAAAAGCACCAGATGTCGCAATATTTAATGCGCTAGATGTTTCACCTGTTATAATTACTTTACCTAGCTGATCTGTTTTTATTTTTTTAGTGAGGCTACTGTTACCCCCACCAAAATAGGTCCCCCAAAGCCTAATAGGAACGGGATCAATAATCACTGTTTTATTTGAAACTTGATCATCAGTTTCAAAGCCGTAGATATTATTCTTGATTTTTTTATAACCAATAGCAATGTCTTTTTTGCCAGTTTCATCTTCTGTCCAACTCGCAGGTAGGGTTTCATCCATCTCACCAAAACGAACATTCATTCGGATTTTATTATCAATTATTTCTGTTTTGGCACCATTAAATTGGAGCTGAATGTCGGATATTTTTCCTTTTGGATGCACTACGAAATTGTATTCGACTGTTTTTGTAGCATCTGCTGGAATAGTGAAAACGACGTCAATATTTGGATAAATATTTTTGTATGTTATTTGTTTGAAACTATGAACTCCTAGTACTCCTTCGGGAATGTTAGGAATGTTGTAATAATTGTCAAAATCATTTGATTCTTGTTCTTTAATAAATACAACATTAGAATTTGAATTCACAAAATCGATATCGACGCGATGAAACACATACTCGAAATTGTCTTCGGTTTCTTTTTTTTCTTTTTCAGGAATTCGATTTAAGATTTCAAAAGGTACTGAAGTCGTTCTTTTTACTTCATAAATATCATACGAGAAGCCATTTTTTCTTAATTGTACGTTTAAACCATTCGAATTCAAAAGGAACTTTACCGCAAGGTTTGTTTTTCCTTTTTGGTCAATAATCTGTCCTCTATTTTCCATAAAACCAATAGATTGATTTTTGGATTGGGCAAATGAAGGAATAACAGTCAATAATAAAAGTACAAGGGATAGGCGTTTCATTCAAAAATATTTACAAATACAAATGTAATTAAATGTCTATAAAAAAAGTGAAATTTCTTATAAAGTATATGTGCGAAATCTTTTCAAGGAATAAATCTAAATATCCCTTATTTTTGCATAAAACAATTCCCTCTTGAAAACAAAACTCTTCCTAATCACACCGCCTTTTACGCAGCTGAATACACCTTATCCAGCAACCGCTTACATCAAAGGGTTTTTGAATACCATTGATGTGCAATCAGTTCAAGCGGATTTAGGTATTGAGGTGATTTTGAAATTGTTTTCAAAAGAAGGACTTGTAGATTTGTTTCAAATAGCTAAGGATACGGCGGAAGTCTCTCCTAATTCCAAGCGAATTATGGCACTTCAAGAGGAATACATAAAAACTATTGACCCAGTAATTGCTTTTTTACAAGGCAAAAACCCCACATTGGCGCTACAAATATGTCAAGAAGATTACTTGCCTGAAGCCTCTCGTTTTGCACAGTTGGAAGAATTAGATTGGGCTTTTGGAACCATGGGAACACAAGACAAAGGAAAGCATTTGGCGACTTTGTATCTGGAGGATATCTCTGATTTTATTGTCGAATGTGTGGATCCTAACTTTGGCTTTAGCCGATATGCCGAACGTCTTGGTAGATCCGCTAATTCTTTTGATGAATTGTATGAAGCGCTACATCAGGAACCAACCTATATCGACTCGGTTTTACTTTCTATTCTAAAAGAAAGAATTGAAACTGTAGAGCCTACCTTTTTCTTAATTTCAGTTCCGTTTCCGGGTAATTTATATAGTGCTTTTAGAGCAGCACAATGGGTGAAACACAATCATCCTGAAATTAAAGTGTCCATGGGTGGCGGTTTCCCGAATACCGAATTGCGTTCCTTATCGGATGAGCGAGTTTTTGAGTTTTTTGACTATATCACGTTAGATGACGGAGAAGCACCAATCGAAGAACTTATAAATGCTGTCAATTCGAACGCAATTGAGAAGCAGTATAAAAGAACTTTTCTTCTGGAAGAGGGAAAAGTAGTTTACAAAAATAATTCTCTAAAACCAGATTATAAACAAGCCCAAGTAGGGACTCCTGATTATTCGGATTTAGTGTTAGATAAATACATTTCGGTTATCGAAATTGTAAATCCAATGCACCGCATGTGGTCTGATGGTCGCTGGAACAAGCTTACCATGGCACATGGTTGTTATTGGGGGAAATGTACGTTTTGTGATATTTCGCTAGACTATATCAAAATCTACGAACCTGTGGCAGCTAATTTGCTATGTGATCGAATGGAGGAAATGATGGAGCAAACCGGTGAAAATGGTTTCCATTTTGTTGATGAAGCGGCACCGCCTGCTTTAATGCGTGCTTTGGCATTGGAAATTCTTCGCAGAAAATTATCAGTCACCTGGTGGACGAACATTCGATTTGAAAAAAGTTTTACTGCTGATTTGTGCTTACTATTAAAGGCTTCTGGTTGTATTGCTGTTTCTGGCGGACTCGAAGTAGCCTCAGATCGTTTATTGAAATTAATCGATAAAGGCGTTACGGTGGAGCAAGTGGCTAAAGTCACTCGTAATTTTACAGAGGCTGGTGTAATGGTTCACGCTTATTTAATGTATGGATATCCTACTCAAACCGTTCAGGAAACGGTGGATAGTCTCGAAATGGTACGACAGTTATTTGAAGCTGGCGTATTACAATCAGGTTTTTGGCATCAGTTTGCCATGACGGCGCACAGTCCCGTAGGTTTGTATCCAGAGAAATTTGGCGTTGTAAAAGAAACTGAAGCTGTTGGAACCTTCGCTAATAATGATATCAATTACAAAGATAAAACAGGTATCGATCATGATAAATTTAGTTTCGGGCTCAAAAAATCTTTGTTTAATTTTATGCACGGCATCTGCTTTGATTTTGAATTGCAAGAGTGGTTTGATTTTAAAATTCCGAGAACTACAATCAAGGACGATTTCATTGTTAACTCGCTTGAGGAAGCTAATGATTTTAATATCAAGCCTACAGCTAAAATCGTTTGGCTAGGCGGAAAGCCTGCAGTAGACTATTTTACCAAATCTAAAAAAGGAAATTCGTGGGAAATGGTATCGCTTACCTTTCATGACAAAAAAGAAAGTTTTACAATTCAAACTAATAAACTAGAAGGCGAGTGGTTGGTAAGTATGTTATCTAAAATAGCTGTTTCTTCGGCTAAAACCTACACTTTTCAGGAAATTAAAACTGATTTCGAGACACAATTTGAAGATTTTGAACTGTTTTGGTACGCAAAGCCTATTCATACTTTGAGAGAATTTGGATTAATAGTCCTTTAAAATAATTTCAAAGTAACTATAGTAAATTAGCATAAAACTTTGTTTTTTAGTTTACGAAAACGTTTTCTTTTCCTTATTTTTACCCTCATAAAAATGACACTAATGAGTGATAACTATAAAGTAAAAGTAAACGAGTCGCTTTCCTTCGATATCAACAAGGATTCAATTTTAAAATTAGATGCAGTTCCAACAGAGGCAAACCATTTGCACATTCTGCATCAAAATAAGCCTTACAAAGCCGAAATTGTTGCGGCTGATTTCAATCAAAAACACTACACGGTCAAGGTAAATAACAACACCTATACTGTTGCCATTGCCAATGATTTAGACCAACTTATCAAAGACTTAGGTTTTGAGGTAGGGCTTACTAAACAAGTCAATGCAATCAAAGCGCCCATGCCAGGTTTAATTCTAGAAATTAGTGTAGTGGTAGGACAAACCGTAAAAGAAAATGATCCTTTATTAATTCTAGAAGCGATGAAAATGGAAAATAGTTTTCTTTCGCCTCGTGATGGTGTAATCAAATCGATTGCTGCTATCAAAGGAGATGCTGTAGATAAAGGACAATTGTTAATTGAATTCGAATAAAGGATGAAAAAGATATTAGTTGCTAATAGGGGAGAAATAGCCATACGTGTTATGAAAACTGCCCAAAAAATGGGTATTAAAACAGTAGCGGTTTATTCTACTATTGATAGAAATGCACCGCATGTAAAATTTGCTGATGAAGCAGTTTGGATAGGAGAAGCGCCATCTAACCAGTCTTATTTATTAGGAGATAAAATAATCGAAGTAGCCAAAGAGTTGGGAGTGGATGCCATTCACCCAGGTTATGGTTTCTTGAGTGAGAATGCCGATTTTGCTGAAAAAGCAGAAAAAAATAACATCATATTTATAGGTCCAAAGTCCAAGGCTATCCATATCATGGGTAGTAAGCTTGCTGCAAAAGATGCGGTGAAACAATATGATATCCCAATGGTTCCTGGTTTAGATCACGCGATAACCGATATTGCCGAGGCTAAGGTTGTTGCCAGTGAGATTGGATTTCCTATTCTGATAAAAGCCTCTGCCGGTGGTGGTGGAAAAGGAATGCGTGTGGTTGAGAATGAAGGGGAATTTGAGTCGCAAATGAATCGAGCGATTAGTGAAGCTTTAAATGCTTTTGGTGACGGTTCCGTTTTTATCGAAAAGTATGTAGCCTCTCCTCGTCATATCGAAATTCAAATTATGGCTGATTGCCACGGAAATATATTATACCTGTTCGAACGTGAATGTAGTATTCAGCGTCGTCATCAAAAGGTAGTAGAAGAAGCTCCTTCATCAGTTTTAACTCCTGAGTTGAGAAAGAGAATGGGAGAAGCAGCTGTTTTAGTCGCGAAATCATGCGACTATCTTGGAGCAGGAACAGTTGAGTTTTTGTTAGATGAAAATAATAACTTTTATTTTCTAGAAATGAATACGCGCTTGCAAGTGGAACATCCGGTAACCGAATTGATAACTGGTTTGGATTTAGTCGAAATGCAAATTAAAGTGGCAAGAGGCGAAGCGTTGACCGTGCAACAATCCGATTTGAAAATAAAAGGACATGCGATGGAACTGCGTGTTTATGCGGAAGATCCTTTGAATGACTTTTTACCTAGTGTAGGCCATTTAGATGTGTATCAATTGCCAGAAGGAAAAGGAATACGCGTTGATAACGGTTTCGAGCAAGGCATGGATATTCCTATTTATTACGATCCAATGCTGGCTAAATTGATTACTTATGGCGAAACGCGTGAGGAAGCTATTGAAATTATGATCAATGCTATCGATAATTACCTTGTTGAAGGCGTGCAAACTACCTTGCCTTTTGGAAAGTATGTAATGGAACACGATGCCTTTAGGTCAGGGAATTTTGATACGCATTTTGTGAAAAAGTACTATAATGCCGCTTCTTTGCAAAAAGGAATGGAACAAGAAGCTGAAATTGCAGCTTTAGTTGCATTGCAGCGTTATTTCGAAGATCAAAAAATAGTGCGCTTGCCCAATTAACGAAGCACAGAATGTGATGTTAATAAAGGAGTCAAGTAAGCATTAAAAAACAGTAAGATGAAAGATAAAATAGAAATATTAAACGATAAAATTGCTCAAGCTCATTTGGGTGGAGGTCAAAAAAGAATTGAAAAACAACACCAAAAAAAGAAATTAACCGCTAGAGAGCGTGTTAATTATTTGATGGATGAGGGCTCATTCGAAGAAATTGGAATGTTGGTAACACACCGTACTACTGATTTTGGTATGGAGAAAGAACAATATTATGGTGATGGAGTAATAACAGGCTACGGAACCATAAACGGTCGATTAGTGTACGTTTTTGCTCAAGACTTTACTGTTTTTGGAGGAGCGCTATCCGAAACGCATGCAGAGAAAATTTGCAAAGTAATGGATATGGCTGTAAAAATGGGAGCTCCTATGATTGGGTTAAATGACTCAGGTGGTGCTCGTATTCAAGAAGGGGTTCGCTCCTTAGGAGGTTATGCTGATATTTTTTATCGCAATGTTCAATCAAGTGGAGTGATTCCGCAAATTTCAGCGATCATGGGACCGTGTGCTGGTGGAGCGGTTTATTCTCCGGCTATGACTGATTTTACCATGATGGTCGAAGACACGAGTTATATGTTTGTTACAGGACCTAATGTGGTAAAAACGGTAACAAACGAAACGGTAACTTCTGAAGAATTAGGAGGTGCAAGTACGCATTCGACTAAATCTGGTGTGGCGCATTGTACTTCGGCTAATGATGTAGAATGTCTTGAAGATGTGAAACGATTGTTGAGTTATTTGCCACAAAGCAATAAAGAGACGACACAAAAGTCGCCTTACACTTTAAACGATGAGGTTAGAGAACAATTAGAAAGCATTATTCCAGATAATCCTAACAAGCCTTATGATATGCATCAGGTTATATCAGGGATTATCGACGAAGATTCTTTTTTCGAAATACATAAAAACTACGCAGAAAATATAATAGTAGGTTTTGCACGACTTGGTGGTAGAAGTATAGGTATCGTAGCCAATCAACCGATGTTTTTAGCAGGGTGTCTAGATGTAAATAGCTCGATCAAAGCTGCTCGATTCACTCGTTTTTGTGATGCCTTTAATATTCCGCTACTTGTATTAGTAGATGTACCAGGGTTTTTACCGGGAACTGATCAAGAGTGGCAAGGAATTATTGTGCATGGTGCAAAATTGTTATATGCTTTGAGCGAAGCTACCGTGCCAAGAGTTACGGTTATTACGCGTAAAGCGTATGGTGGAGCGTATGATGTAATGAATTCAAAACACATAGGTGC
>NZ_JAQWTM010000115.1 GCF_029242675.1 Flavobacterium sp. | reverse complement strand
CATTGGGTAATTTTAATACTCTAAAATTGATGTAAGCAAATCCTGCTGATAGGACGATAAGAATTGAAAAAAGATGAAATAAATCCATTGTTATTTTTTAATATTGATATTTAGGTCTGGTGCTTCAACTAGGCTAACCGTAGAATAGGCCATTTTTACTTGTCCGTTAGAGGCTTCAATTGCGGTTAATATTTTGGTAAATAATTCGGTTTTAGTAAACCTTCGTTTTTTGTAGCCAACTACGTAGCGAAGCGTATATTCTGCCCAACTATCAGTTGCAACTAATGAAATCATTGGATCGGTTTGTGCATCTTCTAATCGGAATTTATATTGTAATGATTTCCATTTTTCTTTGGATTGACTACTTAATTCTCCTGCGACATCAACTCCTGCTTTTAAAATTATGGATTTGGCCAATTCGTAATTACTGCCATATTGAATCGGGATTTTTATTTCATCCCATAAAAAAGGAAAGTCACCTGAATAATTAAAGACGGGTTCTTTAAAAACATAGCTATTGGCAATGAGAACTATTCGGCCATTATACAAATCACCATCGACCCATTCTCCTGTTTCCATAATGGTGGTTCGTAAAACACCAATATCCATAACATCTCCTTTGATACCACCTAATTGTACGCGATCGCCAGTATTGTAAAAATCACCAAACATAATGGCTAGCCATCCTGCAAAGGATGCGATAACTTCTTGAAGGGCAAAAGCGATTCCAGCTCCAGCTACCCCAAAAGCAACAGTTAAGTTCCCTAATTTAGAACTAAAGACGATAGTTAAAAGGATGATTGACAGTAAATAGCCCACAAATACGCTGAACTTGTTGGCTTTATAACGGTTTTTATTGTCTTGAATTTTAGAAAAAACTCTGTTTTGAATGACTTTTAACAGAATCCAAATGACAGCGACACCGATAAAAAAGGTTACAATTTTTCCAACGGTGGGATTGTACAGGTATGCCATTATTTCTTCTTCCATATTTTATTTTTTTAGATGAACGACCCTTTGAGGAAAAGGTATCGTAATAATATTGTCTTTAAAAAGTTCGAAGATTTTAATTCTTAAATCACTTTTTATATTTTCGACTCTAAATAATTCCTCTGACCAAAATATAATGGAGAAGTTTAGTGATGAGTCACCAAAATCAGTAAAACGAACGAAGGGTTTAGGTTCTTTTAGCACTGCAGGCTGGCTTTCAACCGCTTTCTGTAGTATCGCGATTACCTCCTTAACATCGGATGCATAGTCAACGCCAACCGTTACCTCAAAGCGGGAAGAGCGTTCGCTATGCGTCCAATTAATCAATTGATTCCTTGTTAAATCAGTGTTGGGTAGAATGATATATTTGTCATCTCTTGTTAAAACAATTGAGGTGCGCAAATTAATTTCTTGTACAGTACACACCATTCCGTTTAGCTCTATGACATCATGTACCTTTACCGATGAGTCTAACAAGAGTATAATACCTGAAATAAAGTCACTAAATAGATTTTGTAATCCTAAACCAAGTCCCACCAATAGCGCCGCTGATCCAGCAACGAGTACTGATAAATTGAACCCAAATAATTGTAATCCAGTTAATATCGATATGAAAATAACAAAATAACGAACTAAATTGTATAAAGAATACTTCTTACTGACATCGATTTTATCGATTTTGTAAATGGTTTTTCTAATTAATTTTAGGACGAATAAAACAGCTATGATAAAAAGTAGTGATTTTATAACACTAATCACTTTTACATCAATATCACCTTCTTTAAAAAGGGTATAATCTATTATTTCGTTCATACAATAAGTTGCTGTTAATCCGTTAGTATTTTTCTAAACGAGATTGGATTTCGTTTTACATAATCAAGCGTACTCCGCCTAATTCTGATACTCGGTAGGAGAAACGATCGCCTGGTGAGCCTATGAACATAAAGTTTTTAGGAATGTTCCATTTGGTAGATAACTCATCGATGATTTCGGGTCCAAAGACTCCCTCAAGTTCAATAAATTCAATGTCAATTTCAGGATATGCTCGGTCTAATACTTTAAGGTCTGAAATTAACAAGTCGTTATTATCATTGTCTTTATTGATATTGACAATTTTTAACTTCTTGGTCGATTCATTATTTTCAACGTATTGCATTACTTTATTTATAATGGCTACATCATCTCCTTTAGTAAAAAACACAAATTCTTGCGATGGTATCTTAATGTTCATTTTAGATAAATAGCGGTTACTTGTAATCACCATTCTACGAAGTGGTTTGTAAAAATACTCTAAAGCATCGATCAGAAGGCGGATGATCAAGGAACGGTTGAGCATGATAGCTACAAAACCAAAGGCAGGTATCAAGTACTGTAAAAACGTGTAGAACGAATTAATGTTCAACTCCATATTCCCAATGAAAGCGGTGACGATTAAGGCTACGGCAACAACTACTGATATACCGCGTGCTTTCTCAGGTCTAGGTAATTTTTTTCGTTTGAATTTTAATAATAAGTTTCCAATTCCAAATAATCCCATTACGGCTAAAAAGGAGAAGGTATATACTCCTGCCAATGCAACGATTTCACCTTTGGTTACTAATAAAACAGAAATACACAAAATTAGAAAGCTAATAATGATGCGATAATTGGAACCTCTTTTATTTTGCTTTAAAAAGTAATTAGGTAATATTCTATCTAAGGTCATACGATTTAATAATCCAGAAACTCCCACGAATGAAGTTAAAACAGCACCACAAAGTACCAAAACGGCATCAACGGAAATTAAATACGCTAACCAGGATCCTCCAGTAGTTTCTCCCAAAAAGGCAAGTAAGGATTCTTGATGCTCTCCAACTTGTGCCATTGGGATGATACAAATTAGCAACAAAGCAATAACGGGATTGAAAAAACTAACGATTGCCCACATGTTACGCAATGTTTTTGGGAAAACACCTTGTTTTTGTTCTTCGACAAAATTGGCCGAGCTTTCAAAACCAGAAATTCCTAACATTGCTGCTGAAAACCCTAGAAACAATGCATTGACTATGGTTCCAGATGTAATTGGCAGATTCCAGTTCATATTAAATACATCCAATCCATTCATAAAAATGAACCAAACCGAAGCTAATACTAATAAACTTAGTGTTGTTAAGTGCGTAATAAAGATGACCACCGCAACAATTGCCGATTCTCCAATACCTACAATGGCTAGACCAGTGAAAATTAAAAGAACGATAACGGTCGCAATTGCGATATTGATATTGGGTACAATGTTATGTAAGTAATGCATTCCCTCTGAGGCGGATATTACTGCTGTGGCCATGTAGGATAACACGGTTAAAGTTGCTGCAACTGAAGCCAAACGTTTAGAAGAAGTGTTTAAAAGTACATTGTAGGCTCCACCATTTAAAGGAAGTGCACCAACAACTTCGCCATATATTTTTCTAAATAAAAACAATACTACACCTACAAGTAATAATGAAATCCAGGCGTATTGACCAGCATACATAATAGTTAATGCGGATACGTAGAGGCAGGAAGAGCTAATATCATTACCACAAATTGCGGTTGCTTGTAATTCGTTTAATTTTTTGTGTACGACTTCTTTCATTATTCCTTTTTTATTTTAAGTGGTAAGAACACTCGCAAGATAAGGAATTGAAGCAAATTGCCCAATAGTATACTTATTCTATTTTATTATTTGTTAAGAAGTTTTTGTTAGGATTTAACTGAGATATATAATTGAAAATTGAAAAACTGCAACACAGTACTATTAAAATGTTGCTATCTAACTGGTTTTTATCTATTTATTTTAAAATTTAGGAATCAAGGGAACGCTCTGACATGAAAAAAAAGTAGTGTTTTGACGCAGTTAAAATAAATTACAATAAATGGATCAAAAGTAAGATTTGTAGGAATCAGAGCTTCGAGCTGCTGTGTGGTTAATATGCAGTAGCACTAAAATTTAAGCTTCATTGAACTTATTCAAAGACAAAAGTGCTTTCTCTTGAATCTTACTTTGCATATAACCCGTCCACCCAAATAGCAGGCCAGTGATTCCAAACGCTTGTTTAGCCCATTTCCAAATATCAAAGTTATCAGTTTGTTTGATGATTACTCCTTCTTTAAAATGAAATTGAGAGTAGATTTTATTAACCACTTTTCGATTGGTTTTGCTAAAGGTATAGGTGGCTATCCAGCGTGCGGAGCCTTTATATTCATCTGCTTTTAAATCATAAAACTCGATTTTTAACTTACCCTTGCTATTGGCGAGTAGCATTTTCCACATTTTAGGAACGTCTCGATCCTTCAATAATCCAAAGGCAGGATCATGAAAACGGACTGATGGAGCATAAAATTCACTCATTTTTTTAGAATCGCCGTTCGCAAATGCGGTATAAAATTGATGTAATATGGTTTCGTTTGCAGTCATTAGATTGGTTATTTATAGTAGTAAAAGTAGTATTTAATTTCATGCAAATGCATCAAATAATCATTTTTTATTGATTTACTTTTATAATCATAGAAATGTACTGTTTTAGAAACAAATTAAAACAGCAGATTGATGAGTGTAAGTACGAGTTACTCACTATCAATACAATACACATATAAGTAATAAAAAAAGCCATACCTAGTAGCGCTTTTACAAGGCTATCATTTGGTATGGCTAATTAGTTAATAAATTAAAATACAAATTAGTTTTTTGCATTTTCAATTCCGTTACTTAATTGTTCTTTTCGATCAGCTAAGTATTGCATTCCGTCTGCTTTCAAATTATCATATTTTTGAGAAAGAGATTCTAATACATCTCCTGCTTTATCTTTTGCGTCAGTTGCGTATTTGCTACTTTTTCTTTTAATTTTTTTTCTGGTATTGCTTCCTTTGTCGGGTGCGAATAGTATTCCTAATAATGCACCAGCAGCTAAACCTCCTAAAATTCCTATTATTGTTTTATCTGTTTTCATCTTTTAAAGTTTTAAAGTTTTCTTCCTTGAATTAATCTTAATAATATCGATATTACAGCTATTACTAATAAGATATGTATGATTCCTCCTGCGCTGTATGCAAAAAATCCGATAGCCCAAAAAATAACTAATATTATCGCTACGGTATAAAGTAAATTGCTCATAATTGTTTGTTTTTAATGTTAGTATTAGGTTGTTTTTTTTAGTATTAATTTAGTGCGAATCCCACGTAGAAATTAAGAACACTATTTTTTGCATCTGGATAAGTGTAGGTCATTCCTCCAAAGTTTCTTTCCTTACCAATTTTGGTTAAACCATAATTATAACGAACTCCAAAATTTAATAACTCAAAATCCAGTCCGATTCCAGCTGCTATACCTGCATCGAATCTTTCAAAATCATTAGTGTCCAAAGTGGTTTGAGAGCTTGAAAAGTTAGAATCGTTGGTCGTTTTTCCGCTTATCATGTAGGCAGCGTAAGGACCTGCATGTATGTTAAGGTTTTCAGTCAAATTAATAACTGCTAAAATTGGTACTTCAATATAATTAACATTGAATTTAGCTACTCCGGATGCAAATGCATTGTTGTAGGTTTGTTCCGCTCCTTTGGTGGTATAATAAATCTCAGGCTGAATCGCGAAGGATTTGGTAACGGGAAATTTGGCATACAAACCTGCGTTGAAACCAGTTAAAACATTTTCGTCGTCTACTTGATCAGAATATAAATTAGAAAAGTTAACCCCTCCTTTAAAACCGATAGTTGCAGGAGTTGGCATGGCATCTTGCGCCTGAATGTTCGTAAAAGCTCCTAACGTCATTACTAAACTTGCGATGACTAATTTACTTGCATTTTTCATGGTAATTATTTTTAATTGTTTGTAATTATTTTGTTAAGTCAAAGATAGACCAGTTGTGGGCCCTTGTTGTTACGTAACTTTTAACAAAAGTTATATGATTTACATTTTTGTACTAATTACACTTTGATTTCAAATTTATCTTGTCTTAAAATAGATCAATTGAAGACATTTTATTTGTCAGTATCAAATTGCTTAATTGAAAATTCAAAGTCTTTTAGGTCTTGATTGATTTCAGTTTTAAAATTGTTCCAGTCTTTAGTAGTTTTATTGGTAAATGTGTTGAGCTTGGATTTTATAATTTGATTTTTTTCTTCAAGAACATTAATGTGGTATCGAGTGGTACTGTCAATTTCTTTTTTTCCTTGCTTCGCTTTGAGCTTAAATTCAGCAATACGTATATCATTGGCATTAATAGTACTATCTAGAGTAATTTGGAACTTTTCCCATTCTTTCTTTTGAACATTGCTTTCAATTAAAATGGATTTTCCTTCGTTAATGCTGTCAGCAGATTTTAAATTACGATTAGGATCCTGCTTACACGACAAGAACGATAATGACATTAAGGCAAGAGTGGTTAAACGGAATAGGTTTGATTTTTTCATAGCGCAAGATTTTAAATGTATTTGAATTACAAAGATCAGTTCGGTTGCAACTACTTCCATTACAACACTTGCTTCTAATTTTATAATATTTTCAGTTATTGACTGCTGACAGAGGTTTTAAAATAAAAATAGCCTTAAACGATATAAGTTGAGGGTATCTTCATTTTAAAGGAGCATTTACTTCTCGTTTTTAGCGATTACTTTTTTTGAACAGCTTCTTCCTTTGCTTTTTCTAATTCTTCTTTTTTCTTTGCAGCTTCTTTTTCTTTTTTCTTAAAGTAACCACGCAGTAAAAAATTATGTTTTGCTGCTTCCATATTTTCATTCAAGCCTTTGGTGCTTTTTTGCAAATTAGTCATTGTTTTATCCAAACTATTAGCGAATTTTTCATCAGTCATTAACTTCGAAAGGGCACCATTTCCGTTATTCATGTCGTAGGTGAATTGGGCTAGTTCTTGAGTAATTACGCTGGCGTTTTCCATGGTAACTTTTGCACTACGCATTATGTCATCCATTTCTATAGCTTCAACCGAGCCTATTTTTCCATTTTCTTTTATTATTTTCTTAGAACTAGTTCCTGGAGAAATCATTAGTACTTTATCACCCATTAATCCATCAGATCCAATACTTGCGGTAGCATCTTCTTTGATAAATTTTTGAACTTCTTTTTCAATAGTCATGCTGACAACAACTGCAGAATCAGAGACTAACCGAATTTCATCAACGGTACCTATATTTATTCCTGAAAATCGAACATTGTTACCTACCGTAAGACCACTTACATTTTTAAAATTAGCTTGGATGGTGAATGTTGATCCAAACATATTTTGTTGTTTGCCAATAAAAAAAATGGTTGCGGCAAATACAAGTAATGCTCCTATGACGAACATTCCTAATTTTCCAATTTGATTTGATTGCGTATTCATAACGTTTTGCTTTTGATTAATAAGTTATATAAAAAAAGAACGAATCCATTCATCCTCACTATTTTCTAATTCAGTATAGGTACCTTCAGCATAGATAACGCCGTCTCTAAGTATTACTACTCGATCAGCAGTCATTTTTGCACAAGGCATATCGTGCGTGATGATTATCGAGGAGGTTTTACGCTCTTTTTGAATACTCAGCATTAATTCACTGATTTCTTTAGAGGTAATGGTATCGAGTCCAGTAGTAGGTTCATCGTACAAAATGATTTCAGGCTTAAGAATTAAAGTCCTGGCCAGTCCAATACGTTTACGCATACCTCCGGATAATTCAGATGGCATTTTGTCGATAGCCTCTGCCAGACCTACACTTTCTAAAACCGAAAGTATCTCTGTAGTAATTTCATCTTCGCTCAATGATTGGAAATGTCTGCGTAGCGTAAAGTCTAAATTCTCTCGCACTGACATGGAGTCATATAGTGCAGCATTTTGAAATAAGAAACCGATTTTAACTCGAATGGCATTTAGTTCGTCAGTGTTTAAAGTGGTGATATCTTGACCAAAAACTTTGATTGAACCTTGATCTGCTTTTATTAATCCCACGATACATTTAATGGTGATG
>NZ_JAQWTM010000101.1 GCF_029242675.1 Flavobacterium sp. | reverse complement strand
TATTCGAGCAATCGTGCCAATTGAGTCAAAATTCAAAATTGATCCAAGCATTACTGCTGGAACAATTCCTGATTATGCTGGAAATTCTCAGTCTGTTAAAGTAATTGTAAGTTATTTTAAAGGAATGAATGCGGCTGATTTAACTAAGGATCTAGTAACTTTGGGGATAAAATCACCCAAAAACATTACCTCTTTTAATCAAGTATATCTACAAGCTTCAGTAGAGAAATTGAATGAAATTGCAAAATTAAATTGGGTTCAGAATATTGAGCTTATTGCTGCTCCAGTGGAAAGTGATAACTTGCCAGGTGTCAATTCACACAAGGTTAATGTGTTAAGTTCTTTAATTCCGGGATTAGGCTATAATCTAACTGGAAAAGGGGTTAAAGTAGGTATTTGGGATGGAAATCTTGAAAAACACAAAGACCATACAGGAAGAGTTACAAACAGAGAGTATGAATCACCATCATCTCACGGGGAACACGTTTCAGGTACAGTAGGTGGTGCTGGAATTTTAGACCCTCGTGCTAAAGGAATGGCTCCAAATGTGCAAATGTTTGGGTGGAACTTCAATACGCAATCGAATGGTTTGCCGGTTTATGTAGAAAGAGAACTTGCATTCCTAAATGATGATGTGGATCTAACGTCTAACTCTTATGGTGTTTTACTTTCATCAGGATATAATTTAGTTCGATACAATGCTGGTGATAGAGGTGATGATGATGTTACCGTTAAATATCCTTCACTTTTAAATATTTATTCGAACGGTAATGCACAAGCAGCTTATGCAGGTGGTTTTAACACAAGTACAAAAGCGTCTAAAAATGCATTACACGTAGCCGCAAATGAACCGACTGATGTCATAAGCTCTTACAGTAGTTTTGGGCCTACTTTAGATGGTCGTCTTGTTCCACAAATTGCCGCAGTAGGATCTAATGTGTATTCATTAGATTATAACAATTCGTATCAGATAATGAGTGGAACCTCTATGGCAACTCCGGGAACTTCCGGAACGATAGCTTTGTTGTATGAAAGGTATAAAAACATTTATGGCGAGAAGCCTTTAGCTTCTTTAATGAAAGCTTTAGTTTCTAATACTGCTAAGGATGTTGGAAATGCAGGACCTGATTATAAATATGGTTTTGGAAACTTAAACGGTTTAAGAGCAGTTAAGGTTTTAGATAACAAAATGTTTTATACCGCTTCAGTTGCAAATGCTGCCTCTTTTGAAAAAGAAATTGTAGTTCCAGCTGGACTGGTTTCTTTAAAAGTAATGCTTGCTTATTCTGATATAGGAGCAACTCCGGGTGCTACAAACATTCAGGTGAATGATTTAGATATCAAGTTAGTTCGTAACGGACAAACCACTTTACCTTGGATTTTAAATCCTGCACAACCCAATGCGGTTGCTACAAGAGGAGTGGATAATTTGAACAATATTGAACAAATTACGCTTGATGCGCCAGCTGCTGGAACCTACAAAATTATTGTTACTGGTACATCAG